>CAJZGD010000006.1 GCA_915275065.1 uncultured Corynebacterium sp.
CGCCGGCAGGTGTGCGAACTCAGCGGCGGCGAGCAGCAGCGGGTCGCCATCGCCCGACTCCTTGTGCGGCCGCCCAAGGTAGTGCTCGCCGACGAACCCACCGGCGCGCTCGATCACGACAACTCCCTGCGGGTTATTGCTCACCTGCGCGACCTTGCCGACGGCGGCGCAAGCGTGGTCGTGGCCACCCACTCTGACCTCGTGGCCGACTCCGCCGACCAACACATTAAGGTCGCATGACACCATATCGGTGCGACTACTGCCGGGGCGAGGACGGCACCGGCTGCTGGCCCTGTCCCTGTTGCCCTTGCTGGCCCTGCGTACCCGCGGAATTCGGTACGGCGACAGCGGGTTCACCTGCGGACACAGCCTCGCTAGTGGATGCCGGCTTCTCCGGCAGGTTCATGTCATTATTCTTCCCATCGTGGCATTGCGACACCGAATTCGGCGACCGCATCACCACATAGGATTGGTCACCAAAATACCGGGCAAGCTTCGCATTCAAAGCGATCTCCACCCACTCCTTCTTCACCGAAGCAATCTGCGGCTCTAGCCATTCCCGCTGGTCATCGCGCCGGGTATTTCCCTCCCCGTGGCTGACCGCCACCACCTTTGTGCCAATGAGGGTGATGGTAATGAAATACTCCTGCTTGGCAGAACTATAAATATCCACCGAAGCAGACTGGTTATCCGCCAGGTCACCCCGGTAATGAATGACAGCGCGCACACCATTCTCGGTGGTTGACAACGCCGCGCCGTCGACAAGCGGCAAATCGGCATTGGTGGCGGCAGAGGCGGGTTGCGACTTCCTACTGTCGTCACGTTTTGCCTGGTAGGTGCAGGTTCGGTATAAACCAGGAACGCTTGCTGGGTTGCGGGACTCGCTAGGCGTGTCGATGATCTCCCTATTGCTTTGGGGGCTGCTTTGCGGCTGAACCTGCCGCGTTGCCTGCTCCTGTTTTTCTCGGCCCCCGGTTGTGCTGCATCCGGTGATCAGTAGCGCCGCAACGAATATTGCAAGCAATCGTTTCATGGCCACTCCTCTCTTGCTTTTCGACGTTTCTCCTGGTTGAAAGCCTTATTCATTATTATGACACCCAAGGAACCCTCGAATGCTGTCCAACACGGCCCACAGGCCTCACGAACTTCACGAACCTGTGCGATTAATGTGGGCGGCATTCGGCGGTATCAATGGTTCTTCTGGCGTGGTGCCAGAGTCCCATATTTATTGATTATGCTTATTGTATCTCTGATATTTGAAGGGGATACTTTTGTTGGTATTATTTTCGCTGTTGAGGGGACATGGTGAATTAAAATCGACCATGCTGGTTCAAGCCAATATGGGGAAATGGTCGAAAATATGAGTTTTCCGCAATAATCCTCTCATTACCTAATTCCTTTATGAAAATGATCCGTAGCTTTATTCTATGACACTCGCTCACTCATTAGGGGAGCGGGGGAGGCTAGCGGTAATATGGCTGCACAGTTTCTAAGCTAAAGATCGGGTTGACACCCCAGCGTTCAGGGTGCTGAGGATGGGCGTGGTTGTTGTTTCCCGGGAGTGTGGCAGCATATTCGATAAGCTTGGATTTCGGCCAATAGTACTTCAAATTGGCCTGTGTCACAAAGGTTTTCGGGCAGAATATGGGGTTCGGCTCCGTGTGAGCCACATGGGCTTGGCAAATTGTGCTGCACAGTTTCTAAGCTTGGATTCCCCTTGCGGGTGGGGGAGCATCTGGGGTTTTGGTGCGTTCCTGGTGCCCTGAGAATGGAAACCATGCTTAGGAAATGTGCTGTGTCGTGCTGGGGAGTTTGGTGTGGGAGATGTGGTGGGCCACTAGGCTGGTGGATCGGTTTTCTGGGGTTGAGCTGCGTGTTTGCTTTAGCTGGGGTTCTGGTTTGTGGTGGGTGTGTTTCCTGGGGCTTATGGTTTGGCCGGATGCGGAATCCTAGCTAAAGCGGGGTTGGTGCCAGGCCGGGATCTGGCTGCATATCTTCTAAGCTTGGTTTCTGTTTGGTGTGCCTTGTTGTTCCAGGGGGAATGTTGGCCTGAAATGAGAGTCCAAGCTTAGAACAAATGCTGTCGTGGGTGGGGTGAAGGGTATCGGGTGTGCTGAGCTTGGGTTCCGGGTTTTAGTGCTCTAAATGCATGCTCTTTGGAGTGGAACCCGAGCTTAGAAGATGTGTGGTAAGGGTCGTGGAGGGTTTGGGCGGTACTGTCGGTTTCCTAGGTTGTGCTGCGTGTTTGCTTTAGCTGGGGTTCTGGTTTTTGGGAGTTTTCTTCCTTGGGAAATTGGTGTGGTTGGTTGGAACCCCAGCTAAAGCAAAAGCCCTGCTTGTTAGGCTGCGTATCTTCTAAGCTTGGTTTCTGGTTTATGGTGGATGTGCTTCCTTGGTGTATGTCTTGGCTGGATGTGGAAGTCGAGTTTAGAAGATGTGTGGTAATGGGTAGGCAGGTTTTCCTGGTTGGGTTGCGTGTTTGCTTTAGCTTGGTTTCTGCGTGTAGGAGGTCTGAATCTGCCTGTTGGGTGTGGAACCCCAGCTAAAGCAAAACCGGAGCTAGACCAAGGGTTCGGTCGGGCTCTGGCTGCATGTGTTCTAAGCTTGGTTTCTGTTTGGTGTGTCTTGTTGTCCCAAGGTGAATGTTGGCCTGAAATTGAAACCCGAGCTTAGAAGATGTGCGGCAAGGGTTGTGGGGAGATTAGGGCGGTTGCCCGGTTTCCTAGGTTGAGCTGCGTGTTTGCTTTAGCTGGGGTTCCGGTTTTTGGGAGTTTTCTTCCTGGGTAAACCGGGGCGGCCAAACAGAACCCAAGCTAAAGCAAAAGCCCTGCTTGGCGGGCTGCAAGAGCGCTAAGCTTGGGTTCCATGTCTAGGACTAGGGGTGGGGGATTGGAGTGCTGCCGGGTGGAACCCTAGCTCAAGTGCGTGCGGCAGGGTCGGGCCTGGGCTCAAACTCAGGCCTGGGAGTTAGCAAGATGAGGCGGGCAAAATAATCCCTCCAAGTGGTCTGGGTGCCACCGGGAGGGCGTCGTAAAGCGGGGGATTAGCCGTAGCCTAGGCGGTGGAGATCATCCTCATCCAAGCCAAAATAGTGGCCGATTTCGTGCATCACCGTAATGCGCACCTGTTCTATGAGCTCATCTTCGGACCAACAATAATCCTTCAGGGCCTGGCGGTAAATCGCAATCGTGTCGGGCAGAAAACCCGTGTGGTCGAAAGTACGTTTAGGCAACGCCACCCCGGTGTACTGGCCCAAGATGTGGGGGGAGCGGGGATTATAGTCCTCGATCAGAAACACCACGTTTTTGATGTGCTCGTGCACCTCGTCGGGAATCTGGGCGAGGGCCTGGTCGACAAGTTCCTCGAACCGCTCGTCACTGATCTCCATCATGGGCATTCACCTCTACTGGGGTTTCGGCTGCACGGACTGAAGCGCCTCGGGGTTCACAATGGGGGCACGATCCGGGCGCTCCGCGGGCGGCTGCCCATTGATCGTAAACTGGCCCTTCGCCGAACCAGCCAACGTGCCCAGGTGGCCGTTGTCGTTAAACATGAGGGAACAGTTCACGCTGTGCGAACCGCGATCCCACGAATTCGCCGGAATCGTCGCCCACAGCGGCTGCAACGTGGACTTATAGAGTTGGTCGTCGCCACCAATGTAATCCTTCGCCGCCTGGGTGCACACCGTGCGCAGGTGATTATCCTGGTCCTCAATCGACGGGGTGTGATTGGGGAACACCTGCAACAAATCCACGATCTGGGTGACCTCCAACTGGTGGGGTTGTGTGCAATCAATCTGCTTTTCGGAGTTTGCGCCATCCACGGCCACGCACTCGCCCACCCCGAAAATTCGGGCCTGATCTTGCTGCGCCACCTTGCCGTTGGTAGTAATCACCTTGCCTGCCTCATCCGTGGCCTGAATGCCACACAACAAGGTGCGGTCACCCGCATTCCAGGCGGCCTGCGGCGGCAAAATTGACGCCACCGAATACCGCCCCAATGGGTCGAACGTGCCCCCCAAATACTTCATCGTTGGGTCCATGCACAATTCTTCGCGCAATTGGGCCTGCCGGGTCGTATTTGGCATCGCGGCTTTCGCCCCAAACTCGGAGCTGGGGTAGGTGGATAAATCTTCCCGGGAGGAAACCTCAAACCGGTGGGGACCGCCGCAGTCCGTTTGTTCGAAAGCCGTAATGGTGGTGCCGCTGTCCTGCCAGGTAAGACAAGATCCAGCATCCGCAGAAGTGAAGGATGCTACACCTGGTTTCGTGGATTTGCCGTCATCGGCCTTACTGGCGTGTGTGGTCTTCCCGTCACTATTTTTTGTGGGGGACATCAGGTAGTAGCCTCCGAACGCCGCAGCGGCTGCTAATACTGCCACAATGAGAATGCGAAGTACATCCGTGGTACGCCAAGTTTTTTTCATAGTCCTTCTATTATGCTTTAGTAATCAGCGTGTGCAAAGCATAACGGTCGGTACGATACAGCGAGGAGCACCATTCGATGGGTTTCAGATTCGACCGGGAGAACCGCACCACCTTCAGGAGGGGGGTTCCCTTATCCACTTGCAGGAATTCTGAATCATCGCTGCCCGCTGCAATAGCGCTCACAATTTGTTCGGCGTCAGTGATAGGTACGTGATATTGGGCATCCAAAATGGCGTACACGGACTTGTACACGTCATTTTCCAGCAGGTCGGGGGCGAAAAGCGAGTTATACCAACCGTCATCAATGGAGAATGGTTTCCCATTGCCCAGCCGGAGGCGTCGTAGATGCGTGTGCGGCTTGGTCAGCGGCGAATTGAAGAAAATCCGAATTTCTTCCGGGGCCGTCGTCCATGCCGAGAGCAAAATCTTTGATGAGGAGGTAATGTTTTGCGCCGCCATCTCGTCGGAAAAGCTGGCGAGATGCACCCGCGCCACCAGCGGTGAATGCGCAACGAACGTTCCCTTGCCGCGGGCACGCCGCAGCTTACCGCTGGCCACAAGGTCGCCAATCGCCCGGCGTACGGTGATACGAGAAACACCATATTGTTCCTCTAGCACTCGCTCGCCCGGCAACATGTCACCCGGGTTTAAGTAGTTAAGGCATACGTCTTCGAGGATCTCCCTGAGTTGTTGGTGTTTTGGAGCGTCACTCTCATCAGTCAGGGTCCTGATGGGTAGCTCCACAGGAGGATCAGTCATACCCTAATACTACTCCTAGCGGTCATAACCAGTACAGGACCACCATAATTATGGGGTTACTTTTTGTTCATTTCTTTCCCCCCATAAGGTCGTTTCTGGGTCTATGCTACAACACCTTTACAACGACTTTACAACAAGTTCCAGGGGATCATCCATAACAGATAGACTAAAATGCATGATCGACCTGAAATTCCTCCGTGAGAATCCCGACCTTGTACGTGACTCCCAACGCACCCGCGGCGCTAACCCCGTTTTGGTGGACCAGCTCATTGCTGCCGACGAATCTCGGCGCGCCGCCATCAAAGCTGCCGACGAACTCAAGGCTGAGCAGAACGCCTTTGGTAAGAAAATCGGCCAGGCTGCACCTGAGGATCGGCCGGCGCTGCTCGCTGGCGCAAATGAACTAAAGGCGAAGGTCAAGGCTGCGGAAGACGCGCGGAAAGAAGCCGAGGCGGCTGTGGCTGATCTGCAGATGCGGATCGACAATATTGTTGAGGGGGCGCCGGCCGGTGGCGAAGATGACTTCGTTGTTCTCGAACATGTGGGCGAACCGCGTAATTTTGACTTCACGCCTAAGGATCATTTGGATCTAGGAATCTCGCTCGGTCTCATCGATATGGATCGGGGTGCGAAGGTGTCCGGCGCCAGGTTTTACTATCTCACCGGCGATGGCGCGTTCCTGCAACTCGCCATGTTGACTCTTGCCGCGCAGAAGGCTCGGGCTGCCGGATTCACACTTATGATTCCCCCCGTTTTGGTGCGTCCCGAGGTTATGTCCGGTACGGGATTTTTGGGCGAACATGCGGAAGAAATCTATTATCTCGAACGAGATGACTTATATTTAGTGGGTACATCCGAGGTGGCTCTTGCTGGATATCACCAGGATGAGATCATTGATTTGAGTAATGGGCCGCGGAAGTATGCGGGGTGGTCGTCGTGTTTCCGTCGGGAGGCCGGCAGCTATGGGAAGGACACCCGCGGCATTATCCGGGTTCACCAATTTGACAAACTGGAAATGTTTGTTTACTGCAAGCCAGAGGAGGCTGCCGCTCAGCATCAGGCGTTGCTGGAGATGGAGCGTGACATGCTCTCTGCCATTGAAGTGCCCTACCGGATTATTGATGTTGCCGGCGGTGATCTGGGATCTTCCGCCGCACGCAAGTTTGATACCGAGGCGTGGGTTCCGACCCAGAACACGTATCGGGAGTTGACGTCTACCTCGAACTGCACGACGTATCAGGCCCGCCGGCTACGTACCCGGTATCGCGATGAGGCTGGTAAAGCGCATATTGCGGCCACGCTCAATGGGACGCTCGCTACCACGCGGTGGCTTGTCGCCATTTTGGAGAATCATCAGCAGGCCGATGGGTCCGTGGTGGTGCCGGAGGCGCTGCGGCCGTTTGTGGGCAAGGAAGTGTTTGAGCCGATTCGCTAGGCGGCCTGGGGGTGGCAGGCGGGCGGGAGGGGCGTCGACAAGCTCGATAAGCTCCAAAAAATGCGGGTAGGAAAACTGAAGTAGAAAGATTGTGCGATTTATGAAGGTACGTGCGGGTTGGCAGAAGTACGGAAGTTTGTATTGGGTGCGCCCCGGGTTCCGGCCCACTGCGACGAATAAAGCCGAGAATCGGGAGATTGTCTATAACCAGATCATCATCCGATTGATTAAAACTATGCTTCGGTTTCAGGGCATCCAAATGTCGGTTGCGGGGAGCGAGAATCTTCCCGACACGGGTGGGGCGCTCTTGGCCCTGAACCATACTGGCTATTTTGATTTCATTTTCGGGGGTACGACCGCGAATCTGCATGGCCGCCGGCTGGTGCGGTTTATGGCCAAAAAAGAGGTGTTTGATGTGCCGGTGGTGGGGGCGTTGATGCGTAAAATGAAGCACATTCCCGTCGATCGGTCGGTTGGTGCTGGTGCCAGTGCGCTTGATGCGGCGGTCGCAAGTTTGCGGGCCGGTAACCTGGTGGGGATTTTCCCCGAGGCCACGATTTCCCGCAGCTTTGAGATCAAGGACATTAAGACGGGGGCGGCGCGGATTGCCAAGGAGGCGGGGGTGCCGTTGATTCCGGTGGTGTTGTGGGGCTCGCAGCGGGTGTGGACCAAGGGACATAAGAAGCGGCTGGGCCGACATCATTTTCCCGTGTGGGTGCAGGTGGGGGAGTCGATGGCGCTCACCGGGGTGGTGGAGGACGATACCGCAAAGTTGCGGGAGACCATGAAGATCATGCTTGATAGGCTTCGTAGCGAATACGAAACTGAATATGGCCCCTTTCCCGGGGGCGAATATTGGCGGCCAGCAGCTCTTGGTGGAGGTGCCCCCGCTTTGGAGTAGGGCTTGGGAATACCGCCCTAGAATAGGAAAATACTCATTATGCCCACGCATCTTATAGTCAGTGACATTGACGGCACGTTCATTACCAGCGCGGAGCGGGTGACTCCCCGGCTGCGGGATGCGGTGACCCATGCCGCCACCAAAGACGCCGAGCTGGTGCTTGCCACCGGCCGTCCGCCGCGCTGGATCTACCCGGTGCTCGACCAGCTTCCCATCCGCCCCATCTGCATTTGCGTGAACGGCGCGGTGCTCTACGATTCCGACACCGATCGGGTGGTGACCGCTCGCACCCTGCCGCCGGCCACGCTGACCAGAATCATGCAGCTTATCGACGACGTGTTGCCGGTCAGCTACGCCGTGGAGCGGGTGGGAGCGTCGGCCTTTGATAAGTGTGACGAATTATTCCTGGTCACCCCGGATTTTCTGCACCTGTGGGATTCGGAGGAGCATACGGTGGTGGACAAGACCGAGCTGGCGGCCAAATCCGCCGTGAAGCTTTTGGTGCGTAACGATCGTAAGACCGCGTGGGACCTGTATCACCTGATTAAGCTGGTGGTGCCGCCCGAGTTGGCCCATATAACCTTCTCCACGGATGAGGGGTTGTTGGAAATATCCGCGCCACAGGTGACGAAGGCCGCCGGCCTCATGGCGGTGGCCCAGTTCTATGGGGTGCCGGCTTCGGACGTGGTGGCGTTCGGTGATATGCCGAATGACATTGAAATGTTGCAGTGGGCGGGCCTGGGGGTGGCCATGGGGAATGCCGACGAGCGGGTGAAGGTGGCCGCCGATGAGATCACTACCAGCAATGATGATTTCGGGGTGGCCCGCGTGTTGGAGCGGCTGTTCCCATAAGGGACCTGGGGATCGCAAAAGCCCAACCCGTTAGGCTAGAGGACGGGTTGGGCTTTTGGCGGTTGTTGCTCGTTATATCGGAGGCAACAAGTTTTTACTCTTCGGTTGTAACTGGGATATCGGCGTCGGTGGGTTCGGCGTTACCGGTTGTGGAAGCACCGGTGTTACCGGTGGTTGCGTGGGTTGCGGTCTTCTCGCCGGCGGCCTCGCTGCCTGTGGTGGTAGCGGCCGCGGAGGTGGTGCTGTTGGCGCTGCTGGCTGCGGCGGCAATGTCGCTATCGCCGGCGGTCGTCCCGGCCTGGACCGCGTTATTGCGGGCGTCGCCCTTCTCGTTGGTCTTCACGTCGACTTTGCCGGTGGCGGAATCGTAGGTGGCGTACCCGCCCTCGAAATCGACGCGCACGAGTTCGCCATCGACTTCCTCCTCACTGACCGGCAACCCGAGCGGGCCCATGTCGAACCCTTGCGCGGCCCAGGTGTCACCAATGGGGCCCCACAGGGCGTGGGTGCCGGTGCTGGGGGTGCCGACCACGATGCCGTTCTCGAAGAGGGTGTAGGTGACCTCCTGGTCGTAACCGTTGGTGTAGGTCACCTCCTTGGTGCGAGCCTCGCCCAAGGAAGGATAGTTGGTATTGGCGGTGCGGAAAATCTGATTATTGCTCGATAGGGGTGCGAGCTTTTGGGCCAGGGAAATGATCTTGCCCAGGTCCAGGCCATTGATGATTTTGATGGTGCCCAGCTTGCTGAGCGTGCCGATCAGGCCACCGTTGGCGGACAGCACCTTGAGAATCAGTCCCACCAGCGAGTTGGAGTTATTGGTGTCGGACTTGTTATCCGACTTGCCTTGGCGTTGCAGCCCCTGCACCAGGGAGGCGGCATTATCGGCGCTCTTCTGGTTGTTATTGCTGACGCCCCGATTATTGGTGCCGGTGCCGGCATTGCTGCCACCGCTGTTATTGCTGTTATTGGAGGCGCCGTTGTTGTCGCCGGTGATGTCCTGGTCGATGGACTTGCCGCCCAGGGAATCGAACTTGGCCTTGGCGATTTGTCGAATCTGGTCCATCTTGGCGTAGGCGTAGTCACCGGGGCATTCGGTATTGCCGACGTCGCGGTGGGCGAAAATATTGGGTAATTCCACCTTGGTGCCATAGGGGTAGAACGTGAATTCGGTGCCCTCGGAGGTGTGGGTGCCTTTCCCTAGCGGGTCGATGCCCGCTACCTTGGCCCGCCAGCCGGCCAGCTCACCAACGCTTTTTATCATGACGTCGGTGGGTTCTTCCTCCTGGTAGTTGCCGAGCATGGCGATCGCCCAGGTGTTCTCATTGAAGCCGCCGGTGTGGGCGCCAATGACGGACTTATTCATGCCGCCGTAATGGCCCTCGTAGAGGTTGCCGAATTTATCGGCCAGGCTGTGGTAGCCAATGTCACACCAACCCAACTGTTGGGCGTGGTACTTGTAGATGCCGCGCACAATGCCGGCGGCCTCGTCCTCGCTGTAGTTATTCGACCCTGCGGTGTGGTGGATGACAATGGCAGACGTGTGGTCCGTGTATTCGGGTTCCTCACACCTGAGGGATTCGTCGGCGCCCCACCCGGCGCGGGAAATAACTTTGGGCAGGCCGTCGGAGTCGGCGGCGAGTTTAATGCCAGAGTCGGTGGGGGTGGATTTGCCGCCGTCGATAAAGACCGCGTTGAGGTCTTTGGCGGTTTTGTCTTTGAGCAGGTCAACGCCGGATATAGACACCTGGACGGTGTTGGTGGGCTCGATGTAAATGAGGTCGGTGCCCTTGCGTTCGAAGGGTTTGGAGGACCCGTAGTCGAGGGGGTCGGTGTCGAACCATGGGGTCCAGGTTCCGTCGGCTCGTTGGCCGCGGACGAAGGCGGCGATGTCTTTTTTGCCGTCCCAGGTGAGGCCGAATTGGGAGAATGCCTCGTCGCGTTTAAATTCTTTGACGGTGCGGTTGGTGTTGCCATCGCCTTGTTTGCTGATGGCAGGGTCGTTGACGACGACGTTTTTGCCATCCGCCAGGCTGGCGGTGGTCATGGTTGGGTCGATGGGTTTAATGCCGTCTTCCTTGGTTTTTAGGATATTGGTGGCGGTTATTCCCACGGCGGCGCTGGCGAGTAATGCGACAGCCATAATGGTGGCTGTGACTGGCCGCGATTTCGCTGCTATGAGGCGGCGTCGTTGTTTCACTGTGGTCTCCCTGAGTTCGCGGATAACTTTAAATGTTTAGTTTAAGGTTAGTGACTCTAGTTAACAATAGTGCATTTATGTGAATAATGAAGCTAATGTTAAGGATGTTACTAATGCGAAATAGGGGGCGACCTGCGGAAAGCTGCCGAAAAAATTTTTTCCCAGGCGTGTCTCCCGCACAAAAATGTGACCAAGATAAAAATGTTTCCCAATTGTGGCTTTTCGACGCACGGTGCGGCGTCGAAAAGCAAGGTGATACGCTTAAGCACCATGAATACCTATGATCTGATTGTCGTCGGCTCCGGTTTCTTCGGCCTCACCATTGCTGAACAAGCCGCCTCGCAGCTCGGGAAGCGCGTCCTCATCATCGAACGTAGGAGCCACATCGGCGGCAATGCCTATTCCGAAGCCGAGCCCGAAACCGGCATCGAAATCCACAAATACGGAGCCCACCTTTTCCACACTTCGAACAAACGTGTGTGGGACTATGTCAATCAGTTCACTTCCTTCACCGGCTACCAACACCGCGTGTTTGCCATGCACAACGGCAGTGCCTACCAATTCCCCATGGGGCTCGGCCTCATTAACCAATTCTTCGGCCGCTACTATTCGCCCGACGAGGCCCGGGAACTCATCCGCGAACAAGCCGCTGAAATCGACAGTGACGACGCCACCAACCTGGAAGAAAAAGCCATCTCCCTCATCGGCCGGCCCCTCTACGAAGCCTTCATCCGGGACTACACCGCCAAACAATGGCAAACCGACCCCCGCGAACTACCCGCCGGCAATATCACCCGACTGCCCGTGCGCTACAACTTCAATAACCGCTACTTCAACGACACCTACGAGGGGCTCCCCGTCGACGGCTACACCGCCTGGCTGGAAAACATGGCCAACCACCCCAACATTGAAGTACGACTCGACACCGACTGGTTCGACGTCCGTGAAACACTACGCGCCGCTAGCCCCGAAGCGCCCGTAGTGTACACCGGTCCACTCGACCGATATTTCGAATACTCTGCCGGACACCTCGGCTGGCGCACCCTCGACTTCGAAACCGAAGTGCTCCCCACCGGCGACTTCCAAGGCACCCCAGTCATGAACTACAACGATGCCGAATACCCCTACACCCGCATCCACGAATTCCGGCACTTCCACCCCGAACGTGACGACCGCTACCCCAAAGACAAAACCGTCATCATGAAGGAATACTCCCGCTTCGCGGAAGAAGGCGACGAACCCTACTATCCCATCAACACCCCCGAAGACCGGGCCAAACTCCTCAAATACCGGCAGCTAGCCGCGGCCGAAACCGAAACCAACCGCGTCTACTTCGGCGGCCGCCTCGGCACTTACCAATACCTCGACATGCACATGGCCATCGCCTCCGCGCTGAGCATGTTCGACAACAAACTCAAGGCCGAACTTGAAACCAACTAACCTGGACTACTAGTGGATCAGACGGTTCTCGACTTCTTTGTCACCCGCCGCACCGGCACCATAACCCATATCCTCATTGGATTATCGGTCATATTCCGACCAGTGCTGGTGCTGCTCTGGGCGTCGATCATCAGTGCGAGACTTTGGGGAATGCGCTACGCATTACTGCCACTATTCGCCGCAGTCGCAACCAACATCATCTTCCCAATAACCAAACACATTGTGCACCGACCCCGGCCGCCCCTGAACCTCCAACTAGCCCCAGAATATAATTACTCCATGCCCTCCGGGCACGCCATGACCATCATCGCCGTCGCCACTGCCATCAGCCTCATCTCCCACAAACCCCACTGGGCCACCAGGCTGGCCGGAATCACCTGGGCAATCGCCATCACGGTCTGCGTCGCCCGCCTCTACCTCGGCGTACACTGGCTCACCGACGTCCTAGCCGGCGGACTCATCGGCGCCGCAACCACCCTCGCCCTCCGATGGGGATACTCACAGAGAGCACAACCATAATGAGCAACCCCTGGCACCTCGCCCTCGACTACGGCACCATCACCACCGTCGCCGCTCACACCACCGGACCCACCGGTGCCATCGCAACATTACTGGTCACTCCCTCCGCAACATACGTTTCCGAAGACGGCACCATCATCACCGGCGATGACGCCCACACTAACCGGCAAAACCACCCCGCCCGGTTCATCCCCTACCCCAAACGTTATATCGAACACGAATTCGTCCCAGTTGCCGGCGCCACCATGCCGCTCGCCACCATCATCGGCGCCACCTTCCGAACCGCCCTCGACGCCGGCCGCGCCCAGCACGCTGGCTACCCACCCACCACCGTCACCATCACCCACCCCGAACCGTGGACTATCCCCGAGGTGATGACGCTCGTCGAAGCGGCGTCGACAAGCGGCATCAACCGCGACACCATCCGCATCATCTCCGAACCCCGGGCCGCAGCAATCCACAGCGCATCCGGCCCGCAAATAGCAATATGCGACTTCGGCGGCGGCACCCTCGACATCACCACCCTCCAGGCCGAACCCGCCGGCGACGTGCGCGTCACCGCAGCCACCGGCGATAGCAGCCTCGGCGGGCTCACAATCGACAACCTGCTCTACCAATGGTTCATCAGCCGCCTCGAACGTGACCACCCACACCTCGCCGCCGAGCTCCACGCGGCACCACCCCAAATCATGCGGGCCGTCGAGCAATCCATCCACAACGCCAAGGAACAACTCTCCACCGACACCGAAACCACCATCACTATCGCCATTCGGCGCCACCGCCACGACATCCACCTCACCCGCACCGAATTCGAACACATTATCGCCAGCGTGATTGGGCGTGTCGCCGACCTCGCCCGCCCCCTCCTCAACCTCGGCACCCCTCTCTACCTCACCGGCGGCTCCGCCCGCATCCCTTGCCTGCGCACCCGACTCGAAAAAATCGCCTCCGTCACGCTTGTCGACGACCCCAGCACCGCAGTCGCCCACGGGGCCATCGCCGCCACCCAACTAGGCCTCACCACCCCTATCCGGGACCTCCACCACCGACGCCGCCACAGCGGCACCGAAGCATTCCCAGCCGTCAAACCCGCCACCCCACCAGAGCCTGCCGAAGCCGAGGCGGGGGCCAAGGCCGAAGTCAAGGAACCTGCGGCGAACCCGACGGCTACACCCGTGGATCGGGCGGAGCCGATAGCCCCACCCGAACTCCCCAACCCACCGGAGCCGGCCGCCACCACAAAATCGAAGCCCAAAAAACGCCGCTACCTGCTGACAACCATCCTCGCCCTCATCTGTGTGGGCGTCCTCGCTGCCGCCGGATACTTCATCATCATCCAGAAAAAACCCGACAACACCGCGGACCCAGCCCCCGCGGCGGCCACCTCCAAGCCGACCCCCACATCCACACTCGCATCCGCCGGAGCCACCACAACCCAACCAACCACATCCGCACATCCCACCGTCAGCAAAGTAGCCGCAGTCAACACCGAAAACGGTGACGCCGAAATCCCCCTCATCGAACGCTACAACACCGCCAACCAATTCCTGCCGGAAAAATTCGTCAACGCATCCCAGAAATGCATCGGAAAAGCCGACGAACACGACAAATACATGCCCGTCCCCGTCTATAAATGCACCCTGGCAGAAGACCCCGACGCCCCTAAACTCGACCACGACGTGAGCGTCGGCAACTATTATTGGGTGCCCGGCGAACACGCCAAAGCCGCCCGAGACGAACTTGAATCCGGCAGGTCCACCCTGGCGAGCGACCTCAACACCCTCACCAGGATGCACATCCAAAAAGCCGACGGGGCCAAACCCGAAATCGGTGCGGCCTTCCCCAAATCCGACTGGGGATACATCTACGTCTACTATCCCAAAGACAACTTCACCATGTACTTCTGGCGCAACGGCATCCCCACCCGGGAACAGGTCGACGCCTACCTGAAATACATGGACATCACCCAGTAGACAGGTTTGGTGGGGGAGGGGGCGTGGTTGCCGGGTGGCTGGTTTTCCGCCCGAGCGTTAGCTGGGGTTCCGACTTTTCTGGGATGCTTCCGGCCGATTGTGGGAGGTTTCCCAGCTAACGCTCAAACCGGGAAACTCCAGGAGGAAACGTCGAAGAGGCGTTCAGGGAATCAGGCCATCACCGCAATTGCCGCGTTGCTGACCCAGTGTGTGTTAGCTGGGGTTCGCTCCAGGACGGTCAGAAATCAAGGCCTTTTGAACGCCAGTTTGTCGGAACCCCAGCTAACGCTCAAAACCATGGCCGAGACAAACCCCAAGGAGACACCCGGCCGCAAGCCCGGCCTGCGTTAGCTTGGGTTCCCACCCGGCGGGGTGATTTTGGGCCGCTCCAGGGAGGTTTCCCAGCTAACGCAGGAACCAAAAAACCAGCAGAAACTCGTCGGAGTCGGTGCGCTCTTAATTACGTTGTCAAACCCTACCGAACGCGTGCACCGTGTTGAGCCTCCCCAGCGCGTTAGCTGGGAAACCCCTTCAGATGGGCCAAAAATGAAGCGGCAAGAGCGGAAACCCAGCTAACGCGCGGGGCGGAACAGAGCGAGGGCGGGGAGATGCGGAATGAGGTAGGGCGGTACGGGGTGATGGGCTAATGGTGAAAATCGGTTAGCTGGGGTTCCCACCAAGCCAGGCCAAAATGAGGCGTCGTTGAGGTGAAACCCAGCTAACGCAATGAGGAAATTGAGGAGGGGAAACATCCCACTTTGATGGTTCGGCTCCACTGGTTACGCTATAGGCCATCATGAAGAACACAACATTGGTGATGGGGATCGTGGCGGTCCTGGCTACCCTGAGCGGCTGCGGGATCAGCGACGCAGGCGGCGTCGGCGTGGGGAGTGAAGCCGGGTCCTACAATGCTGGGCGGGCGCGCCGGGAAGAGGTCGTCACCACCAGGAATGCTATCGGGAGTGGGAGCGGTGAGGATCCGGCGTCGGCCTTTGGAGCGTCGACAAGCGGGGCGATCGTGTACTCACGATGCAGCTACAGTCAGCTAGACGAAGAAACCGGCGTCATGGGGACAGCGCGACCGATTACCAGCGAGCTTGACGACGGGCTGCCGCTGGCAAGTAGCGCCGCGGTGACGGAATATGCCGGGCAGCAGCTTGGGCTGATCCAACACACTGGGGTGCTGCCGGCTGATCGGACCGTGACGTTTGGGCTGCTCAGTTCGCCGGCGCGGGAACAATTTATCACCATCACCATGCGGGACACCGAGGTGCTGGCCGCGGACTATGGCACCGGCGACCCCTTCGACGCGCAGACTGAGCGGATTGCGCTCGACCTTGCGGATGTGTCGGTCAAACCGGATGGGGTGCTGGTTGCCATACCCTCGGACATTGCTTCGGCGTTTGGCGAGTCGACGATCGCCCTGTTGTCATCCGATACTGTCATCTCACAATGCACGCAATAAAAATCGACCCCCGGGAATCCCTGGGGGTCGATATGGATGATGCTAGATTTTAGTTCTTCTTACGACGACCGAAGAAGATCAGTGCACCACCAGCAACCGCAGCAACCGCGGCGATTGCCAGCATAATCAGGATGCCGCTCACACCGGTGTTGGCCAGTGCGGAGTTGCTCTTAGCAGGGCTTGCGCTCTTGACATCCATCTTGGAAGCGTTGGGATCCTTGTGAGCCACACCCTTTTCCTTGGGCTCAGCACCCTTGGTGTTGGAGTTAGCGGCGTTCTTGTTGTTCGGATCACCAGCAGCCGGGGCAGCACCCTTGGTGTCGCTCTTCGGGTCGGCTGCGCCAGCCAGCGGAGCGGGAGCTGCGTTCTTGGCGAGAACGTTGAAGCCAACCGCAGTCAGGACCAGACCACCAATGGCGAGGGCACCGAGAGCCAGGGCGCCACCGCAGTCAGCGGTGCTTGCGCTGCCAGCCAGAGCGGCGGAACCGTTCTTGTTCTCGGGGTCGGAACCATTCTGGGTGTCGGAGCCGCCATTGGCGCCACCGTTGCCCTGGCCGTTGCCATTGCCCTTGCCTTCGCCGGAGGAACCACCATTACCGTTGCCGTTACCTTGGCCGTTGCCCTTGCCTTCGCCGGAAGAGCCAGCGGTGGAGCCACCATTAGCGTCGGAGGTGGAGTTAATGTCGGAGCCGCCATTGGCGCCACCGTTGCCCTGGCCGTTACCGTTGCCCTTGCCTTCGCCGGAGGAACCAGCGGTGGAGCCGTTGTCCTTCTTGTCCTTATCCTTGTCGGAAGAGGAGCCGGTGAGAGCGCCACCAGCGGACCCGGCAACAGCACCAGCATCAGAACCAGTCTTGGAGTCGGAGCCGCCATTAGCGCCGCCGTTGCCACCACCATTGCCGTTACCGCCACCGGTGGAACCGCTTGTAGAACCGTTGTTGTCCTTGTTGTCGCCAGTGGAGCCACCATTGGCGTTGCTGCCACCGTTACCGTTGCCGTTGCCACCGTTGGTGGAACCGCCGTTGCTGTCGGAGCCGCCCTTATCCTTGTCCTTGTCGCCACCGAAGAGGCTGGAGGAACCGGCAAACAGGTCACCCAGGGAGCCCTTGTTCTTGTCTTCTTTCTTGGAAGATCCACCGGCTGCGCCACCGGAGAAGCACTTGGAGGAGCCAGCGAACATGGCACCAGCGGAACCGGTCTTAGCGGCGGAGCTGTCGCTACTCATGTCCTGGATCGGCTGGTTGACGTAGATAGTTTGGTTCTCGTCGTTGATGTTATCGTGCTTGGCGATAAGCTTCCCGTCGGGGCCATAGGCCTCTTCGAACACAACTAGGGTCTTGCCAGCATAACCTTCGGGGATTTCGAACTCCAGGTGGACCTCGTCCTTTGCTTGAACCGGAGTGAACTTCTTTTCTGCCTTGATGTCGGTTGCCACCGCTTCGACGGTGCCGTCGCTCTTCTTGACCCGCTCGTACAGCTGACCCTTGAGGGTGTATTCCTTGCCGACGATCAGGCCTTCGTAAGCCACGATGTCAACGATGGTGCCGCCCTTGGACTTCACCCGCTGTGAATGCTCATCACCCTTCTTGCGGGCGGTAGTGGAGAGTCGGGCGTTGGTGCCTTCCCACTCAATATAGAGTTCGGCTTCTTTGGTCTTGCTCTTGTCGTGGGTGACAATCAGGGTTTGGTGGTGGCCGCCACCATTCTTCGGAGAAATGATGAGGGCACCATTGACCTCGGAGGTAGCAGCCTTAGCAATCAGCTTGGCAGAGCCTGCTTGTTCCTCGGCCTTAAAGTAGAACTCTTGGCCATTCTTGATCTCGTTGGCGGGGAACGCCTTGCCATTCTTATCAACAACCTGGCCGGTTTCGGCGGTCACTTCCAAGGAGTCGGCGTTGGTGTCCAGGGTGAAAGGCCCGAAAGTGCCATTGGCCTGGCGTGTTGCGGTGTCCTTGCCCTTGAAACCGACCTGGAGGTCCACAGAGGTAGACTCCGCACGGCCCACGTTGGCGGGGCCGAGCAGGTAGTCATAGACTTTCTTGGCGTTGGCCTTTTCTTCGGCGGTACCTTCGGCAAGGCCCTTATAGTCGAAGCCGGAGCCCAGGTTCCAGATAGCTGCCTGGGTTTGAGCAATCACAGATTTCTTGGAAACCTGAGCAGAATTCACGCCAGCCTTTTGGAGCACGGTTTCATAGCTGACAGCTGGGTAGCTGTTGGCGGCGATCCAGTTGATCTTCTGACGAACATTCTCGTCAGTCTTGAACTTGTTGCCACCGGGGAAATCAGACCACTTAGCGGCATAAGCATCATTGGTCTTTTGGAAGTTCACTTCCCATTCGGTGCAGTATGCGAGACGCTTCTCGCCGCCTGCTTGAGCGGTGGCGCTGAAAAGTTCGGTGCGGATTTGGTGGTTAGTGCTGCCACTGGCAATCCGGTAGCCGTGCTCATCTTCATCGATGCTGAATTTAGAACCGATTTCCTGTGCGCTTGCAGTAGGTGCTACGTGAGCTGCGCCAAAAAATAGTGACAACGCTGCCACTGCGCTGACCAGTCGCTTGGACCGGCCCTTATTGAGACTATGTTGAGAAAGCATTGACCCATCGTTTTCTGGCGACTCCGCTAACCGAGTCACCGATAAGGCGAACTTGATACCTGATAACGGATTCTTAAGGTGATGCGTTCGGCAATAACGCATGGTTCCTTGGAACCGTTTCAAGAATTAGATGTTAATTGGAAAACCGATCCGAAAAAACTGCCCCAGAGGGGTGTGATTTGAAACGTAATCATACATATCAGTTATGCTAATCGGGCATTTTGTGGGGCTGTCCCCCACGAAATATCCCCCCGGTGGATACTTTGGGAAATGTCCATATTTTAGTGGTAAAAACTAATCCTTTTTCGATCTGTTATTCATCAAAGCACCACTTTAACGCATTTATTATATAGGTATTAGGTGTGTTAATGTTGTACATATGTTCGATCACTGTTGTGGTTTTTAAAAACCAGAGGGGGTGATTTATGGGTCGATTAAAATGTTCTCATTTTCTTCATCGAGACCAAAACGTTACCATTTTCACTGGAATTTCTTTATAAAAATATCCCTAATTCTTACCTCAATCTAGGGGTTATGGGGGCAGATATTTACCCCCATTTGGTGTCTTTGGGTATTGGTAGCTCCTGTGAAGCGATTAACGGTTATGGTCCAGCATAGATAAAAATTGGCGAATATATCGCGGTTATCCAGTAAAAAATCGTCAGACTCTTATCTGTAGAAAAGATTCTATTCATTTGGAATAAGAATTACAGAGCCATGGCTAGCAGCAAAAGGCTTACCTGAGAATTCGGGCGTCGAAAAGCGAGAAAGAAACCCGTCAAAATAAATTTCCAATAATAAACCCGCTTAAGGCGAATCCTTGCTGGGTAAAACCATAATTACCACCCCAATTACCCACACTGATGTGGGGAGCTTAGCGGCAACCAGCAACTACGCACTACCCTTAGGGAGAAACTCTTATCCTAAGGATCTACCAGGAAGGTAACTTTATGAACGACTATCGGTTGCAGCGTTTCTTACTGCCTCGCGTTGGTGAGCCGCACGACGTGCGCATGTTGTACCTCATCGAATCCGAATACAACAAGCAGCGTGCCATGTGGACCGACCGCAGTAGTATCACTATTACCGCCGGTAGCGAAGTCAGTTTTCTTTCCTACTTCAATGCCTTCCCCGCCAGCTATTGGCGACGTTGGTCCCAACTCGATTCCGTTATTCTTAAAATCAAGGTCACCGGGGCTGCTCGCATCGACGTTTACCGCTCTAAATTCGACGGTGCCCGCATCGGTGTCGAGGGCAAACAGGTGAAAAACGGTGAGGTCGAATTCAACCTCTCCCTTGCCCCCTTCGAAATCGGCGGCTGGCTCTGGTGGGACATTACCGCCGAAACCGACGTGACTGTGGAAGAGGCCGGCTGGTACGCCCCCCACGCACCTAAACCGCAGATGCTTCCCGACGGCACCCAAGTTGGCCCCTTCGAACCGCGGGTGACCGTGGGCATTCCCACCTTCAACCGGCCTGACGACGCCGTTGCCGCTCTCGAAGCCCTCGCCCAAGACCCCGAAGTCGATGCCGTCATCGACACGATCATCATGCCCGACCAGGGCAATAAGCACCCCGCCGACCACCCCGGCTACAAAAATGCTGTCGCCCATTTTGGCGACCGATTCCACGAATTCCGCCAAGGCAACCTCGGCGGGTCTGGTGGCTACTCCCGCATCATGTACGAAGCCCTGGGGGACGGGCCGGCCGGCGCTGCCAAATCCCCCTACATTCTTTATATGGATGACGACATCGCCATCGAACCCGATTCCGTGCTGCGCGCCCTGGCCGCCGCCCGCTACGCTAAATCCCCCATGCTCATCGGTGGCCAAATGCTCAACCTGCAAGAACGCAGCCACCTGCACACCATGGGCGAAATCATCAACCGGGGCGACTTCATGTGGACCTCTGCACCCCACGTCCACTACGACCACAACTTTGCCGCCCACCCGCTCTCCGACCTTGGTAAACCCGGCGACAAGCCCGACCACCCCAACTCCCGCGACCTGCACCGGCGCATCGACGCCGAATTCAACGGTTGGTGGATGTGCATGATCCCCCGGCTGGTTGCCGAAGAAATCGGCCAGCCCCTCCCGCTCTTTATTAAATGGGACGACGCCGAATATGGGCTGCGCGCCGCTCGCCACGGCTACCCCACCGCTACCTGGCCTGGCATTGCCATTTGGCACATGGCCTGGAGTGATAAAGACGACGCCATCGACTGGCAGGCCTACTTCCACCTGCGCAACCGTCTGGTGGTGGCCGCCATGCACCACGATGGTCCCATCGACGGCATCATCCGCAGCATGTTGAAAGCCACCATCAAACACCTGATGTGCTTGGAGTATTCGACGGTGGCCATTCAATTGGAATCAATCAAAGACTTCCTTCAGGGGCCCGACAACCTATTTGACATCCTGGAATCCTCCCTGCCCCGGATTGCCGCGATTCGGAAAAACTACTCCGACGCCGTCATCCTGCCCTCCGCCGCCGAACTGCCCCGTCCCACCGGCATCCCCGGCGTGCCCATCAAGGACATTGGTGGCCGGCTCGCCCCCCTGAAAAAGGCCGTGTGGCTGGCCAAAGGCATCAAACACTCCCTCAGCCGGGAAAATAAGGCACACCACGAGGTTCCCCAAGCCAACCTTGCCCCGATCGAAGCCCGATGGTTCTCCCTCTCGCGGGTCGATGGCGCCACCGTGGCCACCGCCGACGGTCGGGGAGTGGTCTTCCGGAAACGCGACCTGGCCCAGGCCAAAGACCTTTTCAAGCAGACTCGGGCCCTCCACAAGCAACTCCAAGAACGCTTCGAAGTGCTGCGGGTACAATACCGGGCAGCCCACCCTGATTTGGTGAGCCGGGAAAGTTGGGCGAAAATCTTTGAACCAGAAAAAGCTGGATCGGAAAAAGCCGCAACAGCGAAACCGGAAAAGCTAAACCAAAAAAGCTGAGTGAGAAAGAATAGCGATTAGTGAAAAACGAGTCTGACATCCTGGTGTCCCTCCAAGACCGCTTGGCGACACCCGGCATCCTCCGCATTGCTCGCGGTTTAAGCCATTTCGGGGAGCACTCCTTGGGGTGGTTGGGATTGGGATTTATCGGGGCGTTGGTTGATAAAAACCATCGCGGCCGGTGGCTCAAACTGATGGCGGCGGCGTTTGTGAGCCACGCACTAAGTGTCGTCGTCAAGCGAATTGTGCGACGGAAACGGCCACACGATCCCCGCATTCAAGTGGGCGTAGGAACCCCCAGCGAGCTGAGTTTCCCCAGCTCACATGCGACATCGACCACGGCGGCGCTTGTGACGTTGGCGAAGATTACGAAGAATCCGTTGTTGCTGCTCGGGGTGCCAGTGATGATGCTATCCCGTATGGTACTTGGTGTTCATTACCCCACCGATGTGCTGGCCGGTGCAATTGTGGGAGCCGTAACCGCGCAGGTTATTGACCGGAAAGTTGCCGGTCACGGCCAGCGTGGGGTTCGCGGGGCGCAACGGAAAGAAGGATAGCTCATGAGCGAGAAGCCAGAGAAGTCAGAATCAGAGGCTGACACACAGGCCGTGGCCGAGGTGGCCAAGGCGGGGGTTGCCGATGACACCCATGGGAAAAAACCGCCCAAAAACCTAGTAGACGCCATTATCAAAGGCCTTCGTCCCAAACAATGGGTGAAGAACGTGCTGGTCCTGGCGGCGCCGCTTTCCGCTGGCGCGGCTAAACTCTTCGACACCAGCACGCTTGTGGACGTTGCCATTGCCTTTGTGGCTTTCTGCTTCGCGGCATCTTCCATTTACCTCATCAACGATGCCCGCGACATTGAGGCTGACCGGGCGCACCCCACGAAGCGGTTTAGGCCTATCGCCTCCGGGATGTTGCCTCAGAAGTTGGCGTATGTGCTGGCAGTAGCCCTGATTCTTGCTGCGGTAGTGGTGAGCTATCTTGCGTCATCCGGCCATGGGTTGGTGATCGTGATGGTGGTGTATATCGTGTTGCAGCTGGGTTATTGCTTCGGGTGGAAGCACCAGCCGGTGATTGATATTGCCCTGGTGAGCTCTGGGTTTATGCTGCGTGCCATGGCAGGCGGTGTGGCCGCGGGCATCTATCTGTCGCAGTGGTTCCTGTTGGTGGCCGCGTTCGGTTCCCTGTTCATGGCTGCTGGTAAGCGGTACGCCGAAATCCTGTTGGCGCAGGAGTCTGGTGCGAAGATCCGCAAGGCCCTGGAGGGGTATACCGTCACGTACCTGCGGTTTGTGTGGACTTTGGCCGCCACCTCCGTGGTGATCGCCTACGCCTTGTGGGGTTTCGAGATGGCCCGCCAGGCCGCTGGTACCGCTGCTGTCTGGTATCAGGTATC
Source organism: uncultured Corynebacterium sp. (assembly GCA_915275065.1). Classification (GTDB taxonomy): domain Bacteria; phylum Actinomycetota; class Actinomycetes; order Mycobacteriales; family Mycobacteriaceae; genus Corynebacterium. Next base: position 22,912 of record CAJZGD010000006.1, read on the forward strand.
CATGGTGCCGTTCACGGTTGCGATTCTTCGGTATGCAGCGGATGTTGATCGCGGTGCCGGCGGCGCTCCCGACGAGTTGGCGTTGAGCGACCGGACCCTGCAAATTTTGGCCGTGGCGTGGCTGGCTTGTATAGGTGTTGCCGTGTATTTGGTGCCGGTTTTGGGCTAACCCCCGCCCGCTTTTCGACGCCCACCTCCCGGCACCAGCCCATTCACCTCTCCCACGGGATCCCTCGCCTCCCGCCTCCCGGGGCCTCCTGCGTTAGCTTGGTTTCCGTTGATTTGGCTTGGTTTTGGCCCGCCTCAGGGAGGTTTCCCAGCTAACAGCCGAGCTGGACGTTTGGGTTGGGGCGAACCGGCTTCGCTTGGTTTTCCTACGTGAGGTTGAGGAGGCCGGATTTCCTGCGTTGTGGTTTGTCGCCCTTCCCCAGCCCGAGCGTTAGCTTGGGTTCGCGTTGGGGTGGCTCGGAAACCTGCCTGATTTTTACGATTCCCAGCTAATGGTTTGACGGCTCAACTTTGCGATTTTTCACGCCTGGAACCTCAATCCTGGTATCTCGGATCTCACCATGGCATCCTCTGCTTCCTTTCTGCGTTAGCTTGGGTTCGCGTCAACGCAGGCCGCTGTGCTCGGTTCCAGGGAGGTTTCCCAGCTAACGCTCAAGCTGGGAGCTTTGCCAGGTTTTGACCGGTGTGAAGTGTCAGGTTTGACGGGCCATATTCATTGTCTGTGGTTTTCCGCTCTTTCCCGGTCCGAGTATTAGCTTGGGTTCGCGTTTGAGGGTGCCGGAAACCGGGCTTGATTTACACGATTCCCAGCTAATGGTTTTGGCAGGTTTGCCAGGCTGCCATGCTTGCCCCTCCCACGAGATCCCTCACCACACCCCCTCCTGCGTTAGCTTGGTTTCCGTTAGTTTGGCCCGGTTTTGGCCTGCCTCCGGGAGGTTTCCCAGCTAACACTCG
>CAJZGD010000007.1 GCA_915275065.1 uncultured Corynebacterium sp.
CACCTCCACTACTACCGCCACTGCTGCTTCTACCGCTACCACTACCCGTCCCACTGCTGCTTTTGCTGCCACCACTATGATTGGGCGTTGAATTATATCTCTTCTGACTCGGCGTCTTTGGCACAACATTATTACCCGGATTGCGATGCATAAACGACCACGGCTGCGAGTGATAATAACCTCCTACTCCCGAATCGTAGTCATCTTCATAATCGTCTTCGTAAGAGTACCCATCATAGGGTTCACTGTCCTCCGATAATCCACCAGCTTCCTGTTCCTGCGTTCGCGTTACCGTGGTCATCGAGACCGCGGCAGAAGGCGTAACGCTGACGGTAACTGTGCGAGTCGCAGTCGTAGTCATCGTCACAGTCACCGGTTTTGGCGTCGGGGCGGGCGTGCTGTGGGCGCTTTGGCAGCCTGCCAAAAACACACAACCCAACGCAATAATTGCAATGTGTCTACGCATGAATATCACCTGTTCATTCGCTCGAAATTTACCTGACAAGTATTGCCCGGGACTGTGCGCTATCCGAGCTCACCGGCACTACCGCGCACGCCCATGTCAACCGCACTATCCCGGAATGTTGCGGCAAATCCACATACCCGGCAAGCACCCACCCGGGTGGGTTTGCATTCGGCCGTGCCGCAAACTCGGATTCCGACTCAAACGTTGCCGATTGGGGTGACCGTAACTGCTGGGCAACCCTCCTATGGCACAACTCGCGAGCTTGAAAAACGCTCCACCCCCTGATTTTCTCGTTCGTTCCCGTCGTGCCGGTCATGTTTCTTGTGTCTTCCGTTAAATCCGAATCGGAAATATCTGGTTCGGCAGACTCGGATGCATAATCTTCGCTGGCGGAACTGGTTGATTCGCTCACACTGGATTCATCCGAATATGTTTCGCTTGTTGCACTGTGTCTGGTTGTGGAATGCGTGGAGCTTGCGGAATCCGTGAGATGCGAAACACAGGAGGAAAATACCGGCACAATAATAAGAAAGAAAATGGCGCCAGTTACCACTATCAGCAATATGAGTCTGGACTTCGCGCGCGAAGCAGGGGCCGTGGTGGCCATGATAGTGCCCCGACGCTGCGAGGTTGGTGCGGCAGGCGGAAACTGGGCTGCTTGTGGGTTTGGGGCCGGTGCCGCGAAATTCTGACGATTCGTATTCCGCGGCGGTGTCGCATGCGTCGGTGCGGAAGCAGCCTTGGCCTGGGGCATTTCCCGAGGCTGCTGGGGTAACGCTGTTACCTGGGGTGGTGCAGCAGGGGAGGGGCGGTGTGATTCCTGATACCGCCCAGGTATGTGATAGTCACGGGGATGTTTTCGATAAGGCGCCAAGGCGGGAAGCGGCGACACCAACGGTTTCCCTGTTTCCCTGTAGGTTGGATTGACATCCACCAGCACATCTGGAACATCAATGGTGGCGTGACATGCGGTAACAAGCCCCTGCTTGTCATAAGATTCCACGACTGCGCGCATGCTCTCGCTCGTAGCAGCCGGCAAGGTGCCAATGTATTTATCATCGAGGCGGATTTCAATGCCGCCAGTAATAAGGTGGAGGGTAACAAGATAATGCCCACTATCCCGGTTTTTCGTCACCTTGAAAATCTGCCGATCAGTGATCGCGGTAATGGCTGTACCGCGGGGAATCAGCACCCACTGTGCCAACGGTGGATCATTCAACGGTACGATTTCGCCCGCCGGTTGCACCCCAACCGTGACCGTGAACTCCTCAGAGCCCGGCGCGTGGCTTGGGTCGTCCATGTTCGTCCACAATCGCGCCTTGACGACGGCGTCAACTCCGCTGGCAGCGAGCCGGGCTAGTTCGGGGAAATAAGGTTCAATGTCCGAATCAGGAAGATAGCCAAGAACCTGGTTTCGCCATCGGAGCGATACCGCATAGCCTGATGATGAGGCCCGCGGGTTGTCGATTTCCAGCACGAGGGTGGCGTCGAAAAGCCTAAAATTGCCGCTTCGTGGCACATGCGCCACAATTTCCCGCAACACCGTGACATAATCCGCAGTCGATACCACTTTTTGGCCGTACCAGTCGGTCGTGGGTCGGGCATCATAACCGCTTGGGGGCATGACCGAATCCTTTAAAATTTATGTAAATAATGTTTAAGAGAAATTTTATCCAGCCATGAGCAGTTTATATATGGGTGTGGTGGAAAAATTGCTTAAATACCCCCTTATGGGTCGGGCACATTGGGGTGAAATTATTGATCTAACCGTTTTGCAAGCTCCCCGGCATGCTCGTCGGTTTCAGCTAACGGTATATCCGTAATCCCCAAGCCGGACCAAGGTACCGTCACCAATTCAAATACTTCATGTTGCCGTGGGGTTTTCGGCGGCCAATAGACTGCGGTAATGTCGGTGTCTTTTGCCAGGCTAATAACATGATTATTGGTATGCAGGCGGCCGCCTTTGGTGCGTAGTTTATCGATCTTGAGCGTCCATGCCTCCACCATGGATATGGTTTCTTGCGGGTGCAGGCTCTCAAACGAAAATACACTATTGAGCTCGAAAACGTTTGCGTTTTTTATAATCACAAAATTCAGCGGTATCTCAAACCCATCAACATCAACTGACGCGGGCAGATACATGTTCTTTTCTAACTGCTTATGGCGCCGATACGTTGCCTTCACCATATCCCGCGCCTGGATCTCCAATTGGGGATGCTCCAAATAGTGCTCATCGCCAATGAGCGTGACAAATAAGAGCTGGGTAGCCTGCTCAATAGAGGTTGAATCTACCTGTTTCGGCTCATCAATAATGAGCATGTTATTCCAGTAATCCATTAATGAGGCGAGGTAACCATTGACGCTTAATTCATGCCCAATGCTGTGTCTATGATGTTGGCAGGCGAGATGCACCACGTGCTGCTCTAGTTCGTCGGCGAGCCGCATGATGGATTGCTGTGACTCCATATACGCCAATTGGGAGGAGTCTTTTTTAAACCTTGCGGCGATCTCCCCGGTGGCTGTGTCTTCAACAATGACGCCAATGCCAATGGTGGTGATGCTGTTAGCGCTGGGTACTGCACGTACCGTCCAATACCGTAATTTCATGGCTTGCCCCTGAAAAACCTTTCGTTACTGTGTGCAAAACATTTGGAAAGAAGTCTAATTGAAATGGTATTTGCTGTAAATTGGCACGACCCAACATGAATCGCTGATATTGGTCATGCTTTTCCCGAACCGATGTGCTTCTACCTGAAACATATGCGCGCTCTTGTAACCGATGGTGCCGGTTTTATGGTTCCCGTCGGGTGGACTTCCTTGTTGCTCACAGCCACAGCGTGGTGATTCTCGGCTCCCATGCAGGATGTCCAACCGCGATAACGTTCGGGTCATTGCAGCGGACTTATTCGATTCGGACCTGGAACATTTCAGTGCCGACACGTAACCAGAAGTTATTTTTCATCCTGCGGCCCAAATTGATGTTCGGCGTTCCGTCGCTGAGCCGCTTTTCGACGCCCATACCAACATCATATCCACAATCCGCTTTACTGAAGCTGCCCGAAAAATAATGTTCGGAAAATTGTCTTCACCTCGTTCGGCGGCTTCATATATGGCAAACCCGAGCATCCCCCTATGCTGGCGTGGTGGCGATTTTCGCTAGCAACTCCCGAACGGTTCCCCACCACTATTTTCGGTGGTAGAGACCGGTGAAACATTGGTAGTGGTGCAGGAACCTCTGGGCGGGAACCTCATACTCTGGTGGCCCCGACACCCCAATGATGCTCCCGTTGGCCTTCATGAATGTGCCCAAACCTACCCTGCTTGACCAACATGCCCCGACATTGTGGGTCGGGGCTGCATGAAGGCGTTGTTTAGCGTTGTGGTGGAACCAGCTGCCGCGGCATGACCTTGCCCGTGGCGGTGCGGGGGAGCGCATCCACAAAATGCACGTCCCGGGGCACCGAATGGGCGGCCAGCCGATCCAACACCCAGTTTTGGATCGCCTCCGTTGTGAGGTTCTGCCCCGCATGATCATCGGACCGCACTACCCACACCGCAATGCGTTTAAAAGTGTCCTCATCCTCGACGCCGCCGGCATACATGTCCGCAATGCCCGGCATCTCCTCCAAAACCTCCTCCACGCTGCGGGGATACACGTTTTCTCCGCCTACAATGATCATGTCATCCGCGCGACCCAACACAAACAAGAACCCGTTCTCGTCTAAATAACCCCGGTCACCAATCTGGATTAAATGCCCATATTGGGTCATGGGAATATTCGGGTCGGTATAGCCACGTAATGTCACCGTGTTGTAGCAGAAAATCCGTCCTGGGGTGCCCGTCGGGCAGGGCCGATCATTCTCGTCCAAAATAATGAAATCCGTGCCAGTGCAGATCGGCCCCGACGTGGTTGGGTGCTGTGCGATCTCCTCCATGGAAGCCACTGCTACCGCCGAAATCTCCGTCGACCCATAGAGGTTGCACAAATTCTTTCCAAACCGCTCATGCATTTTTTCCACGAGCCAGGGTGATAGTGCGTTGCCGGAAGAGAAAATAAACTTCAGGCTGGAGCAATCATACCGGTCGTTATCAGGCAGATTCACCAAATCTTTCAGGAAAATTGGTGACGATAACATGCCATCCAACTTGCCCTCATCAATATCCCGGAATACCTGTTCCGGGTCGAAAATCCGGTGCGTTACAATGGTGCCCCGCATCCCCAGCGCAATGTTGAATACCGCCCACCCCCACGCATGGAACATTGATGCGGTAATCTGCACCCGCATCCCGGCGCGCCACGGCACCTTCGTCAAGATCCCCGCTAACACTGTTGGTGCCACCGGCTCTACCCGCACAACCCCCTTGGGTGTGCCCGTTGTCCCCGAGCTCATGACCACAATCGGGCCGTGCTTCGGGAAAAATGGCAGTCGTCGTTGTGGAATATAGGTTGCGATGATTGATTCTAAGTCCGGGTAGCCATAATCCAGGTTCGAATCCCGATGTGCAATAATCACCGGAATATCTATTGCGTCGGCATCAAACCGGTCGATGAACTCCTCATCAATGACCAGAATGTTGACACCATCCCGTTTCAGGCAATTGGTCAACTGTTCCTTTGACGAGCCGATATTTTGCAGATATATGGTTGCCCCAGCAAAGCCCTTGGCTGCCATGGGGTAAATAATTCCCCGACCATTGCGTGCCATTACCCCCATGTGAATATTGCCGTTCATGGTATCTCGTAGGTAGGCGGCAAATATTCGGGCGTTGGTCTGCAATTGGGAATACGTTAGTGACCCGGAGTCGTCGATAAGTGCGGTGCGGTGTGGGCAAGCAATGGCGCCTTGTTCTACCTCTCGTGCCGTGGTGAACCGATACCGTGCAAGCACCAGTGGGGTTGCCAGCATTGCTTTTAATCCGCCTTCGGTAGAAATGACCCCAGACTTGAACAATGCCGGCACTAAATCTTTGAGCTGCACTATGGTGCGGGCAAATTTGGTAAAAGCAAGTTTATTCATAAGAGGCGTATCTCCGTAATATAGTTCAAGGCCAATGAGTGATTGACACTGATCACAACGGTGAAGAAGCTAACCATGGGTAGAAATTAACCGTCATCAAAAGTATCTTTTGTTTACTTATCGACGTCTGCTGTGACAAGGTTACGCTGCTACCTCCAGCATCCTATTATGCTGATCGGTGTGTAGCGGCCCTAACCATAGCATTTCCTGGGAATTTACTATCAGAAGATACCTATTACAGCCATGAGAATTACCCCCGAAAAGGCATGGTATTTTCTCGCCCATGCCTGCTGTTTATGCCAGTTATTGGTCATGCTTTTCGGCTGGTATTGGTGACTTTTGCCCCGGGTTCTTAGCCCATGGCAGTCATGTGTGGTTATGCACTCTTTGTCTTGGCCTTTGCTTTGACCAGTTCCGCGTCGATGACCTGCCGGAATACCTCGATGGGCTGGGCGCCGCTTACGAACTGGGTCCCCACCAATGCTGCTGGCACCCCATCGATGCCTAATGATGACCCATACCCTTGCGCTTTTTCAATCACTTCGTCGTATGTGTTGTCGGTGGCTTGTTCTTCGAATTTGGCCAGGTCAGGGACCCCAGCCTCTTTGGCGAATCGTACAAAATCGGCGGTTTTATTTTCGGGATGCCCTTTCACCCCCGCTGAGGCGTGGTATAACGCATCGTGGAACTCGTGGAATTTGCCTTGGGCTGCTGCCGCCCGCCCTGCCTTTGCCGCGGCAACCGCGTCCGGACCATTGATGGGAAAGTCATTCCACTCTAACCGCACTAGTCCTTGATCCACATAGTCCGATAGGATCTGTTTCCGCGCACCATTGACGTATAGGGCACAAAATGGGCATTCAAAATCGGAAAACTCGGAAATGACGACTGGCGCATCAATCGCCCCCACTGCGAATGGGTCTTTCGCGTTACGCCGATGAACATTGAGCACATCATCCTCTGATTTGATATCCCCACCGGGGCCCACAATGAACGCATCCAACTGTGCCGGATCCGATACCGGTTTCACGCTGCCGGTGCCTGCTGGCGCGAAGTCTTCTCGTTTTGTGGTTTCTGAGGTTGCTGTGGTGTGTGAATCCGCCTGGTTGTGCTGTGCGGCGGAGCCCCTGTAATACCCCACAAAAAATCCGATCGCAGCAATACCCGCCACAATGATGGCGAATATAATGACAAGGCGCACCACCTTCGGAGGGGTGAGCTGCAAGCGTTTTTGTGCCATGCACACTCCTTTAAATCAGCCAAAAACTGGCACCAGTTTAATGGGCCAACAACCTATGTGAGAAACTCTTCTTCCGGCCGTACCGCATTCTGCAGCGCTATTGCCCGTGCTAGCTGCGCGTATCGTAATTCCTGTTCCCGGAATCGAATCCATGTTGATAACGTGGTGAACCCAAATGCCATGATGAGTACATAGAGCATTAAATCTGTGCCTCGGGCTACCCCCACAGCCTGCGCCACGACTGTTACATCGTCTGGTCGTAGCACCGCCCAAATCGCCAATAACACCAATACCACGAACCCTAGTTTTACTCCGGCTTTTGCCCGAGCTTTACGACGGTTCGTGAGGAAATACAGCACCAATAAAATCGTGGTGGCCAGCAATAATGCCTGAACTATAGTTGTCATATCAAATTTTCCTTTACCAACAGCCCGTCAGCTAGAATATTGACCCCGTTAATCAAGGACTGGCCCTTACTCATCGAGTATTCGGTGTACAAAATATCCACTGGTTCTTCCGATACCCGCCACTGGTTGTCCACGATCTGTGACACGATTTCTGACGCGTGTGACATCCCGTTCATTCGAATATTCAACTCATCAGCCACTCGTCTATTGAAAGCCCGTAACCCATTATGGGCATCCGTCAGCCCTAACTTACGGGTTTTCCGTGACAATAACACCACGGTTTGCAGCACTAGGCGTTTAATCCACGGAACCTGATCATGGTCTGATTTGGGCCGACCAAACCGGGTCCCCACGATAATGTCCAGCGGTTCGGTGCGTAACCGTTGCACCATCCGTATCACATCTTTCACCTGATGCTGTCCGTCGGCATCAAATGTCACGAAATACCGTGCCCCTGGTTGTTGGCGGGCGTATTCCACCCCAGTTTGAATGCTTGCCCCTTGACCTAAATTCACCGGGTGGTTCACTAAATGCGCCCCGCCTGCATGAATACGGTAAGCCGAATCATCGTGCGAACCGTCATTCACCGCAACAATGTTAGGGAAGACAGCCCGAGCGTTTTCAATAACGCCTTGAATGACCTGGCCCTCGTTATAACACGGAATTATCAGCCAAGTATCAGAAAAATCAGCTGAATTATTGCTGTTCAATTGGTATCTCATTGTCATAATGGACTCATCGTACCGCGGGGGTAGCGGCTGACTTACCGTGAGGAGCGGTGAAACAGCAGCGAATAAACGCGTTTAAGAAGCCCATGGGGTATTTTTCGATAGGACATACGAATGATAAAATTCCCAACCGAACGGGGGTAAGAAACCAGGCCATAGGTAACTAAATTGCGCTGTAATTGCCGCTCTGCTGCCCACATACCAGCGCTGGTTCGTCGCCGGAACTGGTCGTCTGATACCCGGAAAAATGTTAACGGCTCCGGGATGTTATAAAACCGGTAACCGTGGGCTAACAGTCGGGCAAATAAATCATAATCCTCCATAAAATGCACATTTTTGTACCCACCCACGGCCTTCACTGCCGAAACCCGCATCATCACACTGGGGTGGTTTATCGGATTATTAATCTTGGCGTAACGCTGAATCGCCTCATGGGTTTCCGGTAGTGCACGCACATTATTGGTGTCTCCAGGATGATGGTAGAACTCTGATACTGCAGAGCCCACTACATCAAGATTCTGTCCTGTGGTAAAGCACGCCAACTGGCGGGCAAATCGTTCCGGCGCGGCAATATCATCCGAATCCAGTCGGGCCACGAAATCCGTTTCAATGGTTTCCAGCCCAGCCTGTAATGCCGGGCCCAGCCCCTGATTCACCGGTAGCGGTAGCCGTCTGCTAGTAGGGTGCGTGCGGCAATGCTGTTCTAGTACCTCGTATAATTCTGGCGTGAGTGGGCCATCCTCCACGATAAGAATTTCATCGGCGGGGCGGGTTTGCTGAAGCAATGAATCCAATGCTGCGGTCAGCTCGTCGGCGCGAGTGTTGCGGTAGACACTCATCAACACACTGACGGTAAGTGGTGATGCTCCCGGTATAGGGGTGGGGGATTCAGGGGGCACAGACGTGGGCATAACAGCACGAGCCTTTCATTTTTGAACATCTTTATAAAATGTTTCGTAGTAACCTGCCATACCCGGATTTATCCAATCGTGCAGCCAAAACCTGCAACTGTGCGGCATCAATAAACCCAGATTGGTAGGCAGCAGCTTCCGGTGAACCAATAATAATGCCCGTGCGCTTCTGTAAAACCTCTACATAAGATGATGCCTCACTCATGGAATCAAACGTTCCCGTATCCAACCACACGTCACCCCGTGCCAGCTTTTGGACCTGCAACTTTCCCCGTCGTAAATACTCCTCATTCACACTTGTGATTTCTAACTCACCTCGCGCGGAGGGGGTAATGGTGTGGGCAATGTCAACCACCGAATTGTCGTAAAAATACAATCCCACCACCGCAAAATTCGATTGTGGATGCTGCGGTTTTTCCACAATGGACAATGCTTGGCCGGACTCATCAAACGCCACAACACCATAACGGCTAGGATCCGACACCTCATAGGCGAATACAATGCCTCCTTGTGGATCCCGGCATTGACTTAGCGATGCCGAAAATTGTGAACCATGGAAAATGTTGTCCCCTAATGCCAGGGCCACACTGCTATCACCAATGAAATCTGCCCCGATGATAAATGCTTGCGCTAGCCCTTCCGGTCGCTGTTGCACCGCATATGCCAAACGAATGCCGAACTGTGAACCATCGCCTAAAAGTCGCCGAAACGCACTCTGATCTTCAGGGGTGGTGATGATAAGAATGTCGCTAATACCAGCCTGAATGAGTGTTGACAAGGGATAATAAATCATTGGCTTGTCATAAATGGGCATGAGCTGTTTGGAAATCCCCTGGGTTATTGGGTATAGGCGAGTGCCAGTACCACCAGCAAGAATGATGCCTTTCATCACTATGCCCCTTCACTATTAACCGATGATGTACCCGAAACCACTAGATTCCTCACATATTCTTCCAGTCGACCCTCCCACAGCGGTGGAATAAACCCGGTCGCCTCGATTTTCGCCAATGACAGGCACGAATTTTTCGGCCGCACAGCCAGTGCTGGTGCCGGTGCGGGCGATGCCGTAGAAGCCTGGGCGGAAACCCGCGCGGCGTATTCTTCAGTGCTGCACTCCGTTACATGGTCAGCATCAGCCTGGGCGAACTCGAAAATCCGGCGAGCTATCTGCGCCCACGACTGTGGTTGGCCGCTGTTAGTAAAGCCATAAACCCCGTAAGGGTGCTCCCCGGCCAATAAATGCGCTGTCACCTGGGCGATATCGGTGCTGAACGTTAATCGACCCACCTGATCATTCACCACGGTCGGATGAGCCCCCGACTGCGCAAGGCGCACCATGGTGGTGACAAAATTCTTGCCATCGCCCACAACCCAACTGGTACGCACAATATAATGCTTCGCGGTTAATGCGATCGCAGCATCCCCAGCGGCTTTGCTTGATCCATAGAAATTACTGGGAGCAATCGGGGTGTTTTCGTCCTGATCCCCGGATGCATCGCCGGAAAATACGTAATCAGTAGAAAAATGCACCACCGTAAGATCATGGTTTGTTGCCAGCCGAGCTAGGTTTGCTGGGCCGGCCGCATTGACCGCCCAGCATTGGGCCCTATCCACTTCGGCATGGTCCACCGCGGTGTAGGCTGCCGCATTAATAATGACCGCATACTCGTCCCAATTCACCGCATCCTCAAGAACGTGGTAATCCGCAGTGAGGTCAAAATCCGAATGGTTACACAATGTTGCTTCGGGAAACTGGGTGGCCAAAGCCCGCCCCACCTGACCATCCGCCCCGGTGATCAGAATCTTCCCGGGAGGCACGGCGGTGGCGTCGGCAAGCAGCGGATGAGTGCGATCGGCGGCGGAAATTTCGGCCTTATCCAGCGGAATTGGCCAGCAAATGCCTAATTCGGGATCCGCTAAATTGACGTGACTGTAATGAGCTTGAGGCGACCAGTGCGCATCCACTAAATACGTGTAAATGGATGGTTCTAATGCTTGAAAACCATTCGCCACCCCACGTGGCACGAAAACCGCCTGCTCAGTGGTGATTCTAGTGCTGAAAACCTTGCCGAAAGTTGGGGAGTCGGCACGCAGATCGCACCACACGCCGAAAATCTCGCCCTGAGCAATGGTGACAAATTTATTCCACGGTTCAGCATGTAAACCCCGGGTAACCCCTGGTTGAGCGTTAAAAGAAATATTATTTTGCACCGGACGGAATTCCCGGCATGTCCGACTGAGTTCCGGTATTGCCGCGATCTTTTCCCGCTGCCAATTTTCTTTAAACCAACCGCGATTATCCAGCCGTACATCTAGATGCAGAACCTGTAATCCGGCGATAGGGGTGGATGTTGCAGAAAAAGGGGTGGGTGACTTCATGGTTACTGGCACTACTTTCCGGCTCTTGCCTCGAATTGGTTGTTTCCATTATTGTCCGGTCGCGGCATAATTGGCTTCAACCTGCGCTTTGAGAGGTTCCCACCATGCGCGATTTTCGGTATACCAGGCGATGGTTTCCGCTAGCCCAGTCCGCATGCCGGTGTTGGTGTCGGTAAATTGCGGCCGCCATCCTAATTCGGTGCGTAACTTTGTGGAATCCATGGCGTAGCGCTGATCGTGTCCAGGGCGATCACTCACATGTTCGTAAGCGTCGGGGCTGAGCCCCATGAGTTCGCAAATAAGGGAGATCACCTGCTTATTTGTTACATGGTCATTATCGGCGCCAATGATGTAGCTTTCCCCAATCGTGCCATTATCGAGAATGAGCTGTACCGCTGAATTGTGATCGTCCACATGGATCCAGTCGCGGATTTGCGCACCAGTCCCATACAGTTTCGGCGTCCGGTGCGTGAGAATATTCGTGATTTGGCGAGGAATGAATTTCTCAATGTGCTGGTAAGGGCCATAATTATTGGAACAATGCGAAAGCGTGGCAGGAATATGAAACGATCTGATCCATGCGCGAACCAGGTGATCCGCACCAGCCTTTGTAGCGGAATACGGTGATGACGGGTTATATGGGCTGGTTTCCGTAAACCTACGGGGGTCGGTAAGCGCCAGGTCGCCAAATACCTCGTCCGTGGAAATGTAATGGAGCCGGATGTCATATTTTCGTATGGCTTCAAGCAGTGCAAACGTTCCCACGACATTACTATGCACAAACGCCGCCGGGTCCCGCAGCGAAGCATCAACGTGGGTTTCCGCCGCAAAATGCACCACAACGTCCGAAGCTTTTACTAGCTTATCGACGAGCTCCCGATCGGCAACATCGCCCTGCACGAAGTGAACATCAAGCCCCGTGAGATTACTGCTATTTCCGGCATACGTGAGTTTATCCAGGACCGTGATCTCATATTCCGGGCGGGTAGCTAGTGTGCGGCGCACAAAATTGGTGCCGATAAAACCGGCGCCGCCTGTAACAAGCATCTTCATAAGAGTTAATGATACGGGGTTCAGTCGGTAGAAAAACGACACACCCCACGGGAAGAAAGTAGCATATTTATAGAATTCCACAGGCATTCGGGTGTAGTGTGACCCAAATGTGATTTATATTTACGCAGCTCAAGATATATGTCTAGAAAATAGCACCTTTACTTGTGGATAACTTTTGTGCTACTTAGCGAGCGTGGTTGCGCGCTGATTAATCTGGTGCTAAAGGGACAAATTCCCCGCCTACTACCAGCCACCATATAGGTCTAAGGAGCACGATGACCATGTCACGCAACCGCAAAACCCACCGAAACCATCAGGCTCGTCGAAACCAGCGTCGGCAACGCCAGGCAGCCCTTCGTCAGTCCGCGTTAGCAGAACTTCCCGCAATTGTTGAAACGCTCGCCCCCGATATTGCCGATGACGATGAAACCGTGTCATTCAAATCATTTAAGGCTGCCACCCAATACTACAATCGTGCTGTTTTGGACCATCTCCTGCAATATCAGCTGATTTATGACGAACACTATGATGAAGCGCTCATGCTGATTCGTGATGGTTTTGGCCTGACCAAAGCCAACGGTAAACATTTGCTGACCACTGCGCACATTCTTGCCCTTCTCCCCGAGATACGTGCCCGCATTTACGAAGTGGCTACGGTTGACCTGGAACGTCTCATCATCATAGGCAAGCAACTTGCTGATCTCAGCGATGACCAAATCATGGAGCTGGAACCAGCCATCTATAATTTATTCACCAGCGACGAGGAAACATACGAGTGGGTGAAAACCACCACCATCCGCGCAGCGCTGAAAACTGCTCGCCTCGATGTGGACGAGGATGCCAGGGCTGCTGAAGAAGCTCGGGTCGCGGCCCGGAAAGAAAAGAAACAGCAGCAACAAAGCCGGCTGGTACACCATGAACTGAACGACGGTCGAACGGAAATCATTATCCGTATCGACAAGGAAAACTCACTCCAATTCAACCAACAGGTGGCTGAGGCCGCTCAAACCGCAGGTAAAGAAGTTGCCGATTACCTATACGATCACATTCATGTGGTCGCCGACCCAGATGTGACGCTTTTGGCGGTGGCGGATAACAACGGCAATCTTGTGATAGAAGGATGCCAGCCAATGGTGGTCAAAAACGTAATCGAACTGCAAAATGCTGTCCGAGAAGCTCGCAGATATCGGTTGTCGAAACTCCGTGGCCTGATCAACACCCCGGAAGCGCCAGAACCAGGTCCCGTAGATCCAGACTCATCCGGGCACGCGGCTGCCTAAGCTACGGGCGTCGATAAGCTTGATGAGGTTGTTCGTGCCGTAAAAATTCCTACCATATGCACCACCAGCCCACAGAGTGGGCCAATGCATAGCGCCAACCAAGCACCATTTTCTAGCGATAACGGTGAAGCGAGGAAGCAAATACCCACCAGTGTGGCTGTTGCCCACCCCCAAAGGTAATACTGGTGCTTTTCGATGCTCATTGCGGCGGCACCAGTAATCATCAGTGATGCGGTGCATGTTGCTCCCAGGGTGAATAATGCGAGTGATCGACCCGAAATAACATACGCATCACCCAAAACAACCACCATGAGCCACGGGCCAATCAGCCATGCGGCAAAACTGCCCAATAATCCAACAGACCATATCAGCAAGAATGGTTGTGATAGTGCCCGCAGTGGTTTATTACGGTGCTGGACAAACCGGACGACCAAGGCAGAGAGAAATTGCTGCAATGGTACCAATAATGGTGCCCTGGTCAAGATCACCCCATAAGACACCACATTGACCGACACTTCACCAATAGGTGTGGCGTCAGGATGGGTGAATTTGGCCAAGGTCGGAAAGCCTGTAATAAGCACTGCGGTTGCCCCGGAAGCCGCCATGGCGAAACCCGCACGTTGAAGAAACTGTTTAGTGGAAACATCCGCACGTAACCGCAAAGTCTCCCGCACCTGGGAGCTAAAAGTTACCAACACCAGCCATGATGCGGCACCCAGCACAGTGACCACTAAAAACGCCACAAGTTTCCACCCAAAAATCCAGGCAACGATCGCTAGCACCATCCGTGAGACGGAATCCAACGTGATAAGTAAGGCGTAACGATTCCATAATCTAGATGCGGAAATAAGACCAGCGATGGTGGCTTGTACGGTATAGCTTGCTAGCCCAATCGCCATCAGGATAATGCCTATAAGGTTATGCTGTGACAGAATCCGTGGTGACCACAGCGGTGCCAGAGCAATAACAGCAACCATGGTGACCAAGGCGATCCATAAACCAATAATGATGGGTTGAGCCAAGCTTTTTTTCGTGGACGTGGTGACGGGATTTATCCCATGTGAATCGTCGTAGTGCTCTCTGGGCTTTCTGGGGGTTTCCAAAGCTGTAGTGACTGCCCGCGTGGTTTCCTGCGTCAGACCAGTAATAATTCCCGTAATCGTGAAAAATAACCCCCAGTAGGCGAGGAATTCTATGGAGATAGTTGATTCCTTACCGAAAGCTCGACCGGGAATAATGACCACGGCAAAACCGGAAATACCAGCAATGGCAGTAGCGACTGATAACCATCGCATTGATTGTTCCGCTTGAGGTTGATGTGGCTTCACATCATGCAGCTTTGTGTCGTTCATGTTGATATCTTTTTAGTTGAGTGGATTTGCGATTCACTTTTCATATTTCACTGATGGTCCGATACGTATAGCATTTACAGCATCGCACAAAAATAATTCATGAGATGAGACACATAATGCTCATCAAATGGGAAAAATGGGGGAGTGGGGGTATCGGGGGTAAAAATAGGGTGTTGGGGGTGCCCACTAACATGTCCCTGGACGTCACCATCGCGTCATTCCATCAAGTTGGGCATGGCTGGAATGAACAAAGAGCATACATGCGTAAAACCCCACTAAACGCGGTAAATAGTGGGGTTTTACGGGAGTAATGATGTTACTCCTGGCTTGCCTCTACTGAAATGCAGAAAACCAGTTACTATTTTAGCTGAAAGCCTTCTCGAATGTCGGCCATGAATCCCGCAGATCTTGCTCCCAATACGACCATGAGTGCGTACCGGTGTTACGCAAAACAAAGTTCGCCGGAATGTTCATGCTTTCCAACTTCTTTTTGAAGTCATGCGTGCAGGTGTTGGTGGCTGCTTCGATGGCGCCACCCTGAACGACGAGAATGGAAGAATTCACAGATGCGATTAGCGGATCGGCTTTGCCGAGCTTAGAGCCGTTAGGCATGTCCCATTCACCAGCCAGACCGGTGCCATTGGATACGTAGATTTGGGAGCCGCGCAACCCTTCGGCTTGAGCGTGGGCATCATTGCGCTGCCATTCTGGTCCGCCGAGGGGGCCCCACATTTGTTCCCGGGAAGCACCGCCACGATTGAGAGTGATATTGACGAATTCAGCAGGAGCTGGTTTGGAGGATGCATAGCAACCCGAGAATGAGGCTACGCCATCGTAAAACTTCGGGTTATGCTCGGCAAGCAGCATAGAGCTAGTTGCAGACATGGACATGCCTGCAATGGCCCGTTTGCCATTGGTCTTCAGTAATTTCTCCAAGGGACCAGGGAGTTCTTTGGTTAAGAAGGTCTCCCATTTTTGCTTACCACCCAGTTTGGCGGAATCGCTGACCCAGTCGGTGTAGTAAGAAAACTTGCCGGCCATGGGGATGACCACGTTGATATTCTTTTCCTTGTAGAAATTAACAACGTCTGTTTGGACTATCCAGTTGGCATTGCCTTCGCCACCGTCGGCACCATTGAGAAGATAGAGAACTGGTCGATTGGGGTCAGCTGCCTTGATGACGACAAGTGGGACCTCTCGGTTATCCATGGCAGGTGAGCTTGCCCACATTTCGGTAACCCGAGCATCGTTGGCGTCCAGTTTCTTTCGCCATCCAGGTTCTTCGCCTTCTTTTTTGCCCACCTTGATTACGGATTGCGGAGTATTGCCGGCGATCTGTGCAGGTGTCACCTCGGAGGCAAAAGCGGCATGTGGTGTGGCGGCAAAGAGGGAAAGTGCAGCAATAGTAGCAGCTAATGTACGAGTGAGCTTCATAGACGAATTTTCCTATTGTGTGTTTGGCTGATTCATTCAACCAAAGCTGTGATCATTATTTGAGTGTGTAAGACGTTACAGATGCTGTATTTACCATCGGTTGCTTGTGCTTGGGTGTTAACAGTGCCGGAAAACATCAGCTTGTGACAACTCACACTCATCTATAAGTCTTATTGACTTAAAACAATTGAGGATAAGGCTGATGATAGAGCATCAAGTCGCAAAATATCTATAGGTACCCCTGTTTATTCCATGGGCTAAATCAGCAATATGCTGGACCTAGTGAGGAATTGCCCCACCACCTGGGGGTAGTGGCATTCCATGAGGGGGTATTATCGTTACGCTGATTGGAACTTTCATGATTTTCGGTCAGGCCAGCGGGCTCCCAGGGGGTATCAATAAATAAGGGGGACCAATTTGGGGGGAGAAACATACCCCATGGTTGCATAAACACCGTGTAACGCTGAAGAATGACAGTGGTAATAAATAAGAAGGAACGAGAAGAACATATATTCGTGCGATAGTTCATGTGGTTTTCCTGAATGGGTCACATGCTCTATACATGAAGTGTTTATGTCACCACTGTCAAAGGCTTAAAGCCACATTGATCTTAAGGAGAAACTCATGCGGAGCCTGTCTTTTGTCGAAATCATCACCATCAAGCTCAATGAAATCTTGGGCGTTCTGTTGAACCTGGGGTCCTCCACCTCCAGCACGCTGAGCGAGAGTCTAGGAATGCTCTAAAACCTAATAACTAGCTACAGCAAAGCGTCAGTTGGCACAATAGGAGATGACGGTAACCTTTTGCAGCACACATGAGCAAGAGTGTGTGAATAGAGTTCTGTTCGCTTGGCTGCCATGTAGTATTCAGACGAAAAATGCGACATTTTTGTGATTTTTTCGTATTCTGGATATGTGACTGAACATTTTGACGTAGTAGTACTTGGTGCCGGCCCTGGCGGCTATGTTGCCGCTATCCGCGCAGCTCAGCTTGGTAAAAAGGTTGCTGTTGTAGAAAAGCAATATTGGGGTGGTGTGTGTCTCAATGTGGGATGCATTCCATCAAAAGCATTGTTGAAGAATGCAGAAGTGGCCCATATTTTTAACCACGAAGCAAAAACATTCGGTATCTCTGGTAATGCTTCCTTTGATTTTGGGGCTGCCCATCAGCGTTCCCGCAAGGTCTCTGAAGGCATTGTGCGTGGTGTGCATTACCTAATGAAGAAAAACAAGATTACCGAAATCAATGGTTTAGGCGCCTTTAAAGACGCTAAAACCATTGAAGTGCGGGAAGGTAAAGACGCAGGCAAAACCATTACCTTTGACAACTGCATCATTGCCACTGGTTCAGTTGTACGCTCACTCCCAGGTGTGACAATTGGTGGAAATGTTGTTTCCTTCGAAGAGCAGATCCTTCACTCTGAAGCGCCAAAATCAATGGTGATTGTGGGCGCTGGCGCTATTGGTATGGAATTTGCCTATGTGCTGGCTAATTATGGTGTTTCCATCACCATTGTGGAATTTATGGATCGGGTGTTGCCGAACGAAGACGCCGATGTTTCTAAAGAAATTGCAAAACAATACAAGAAACTTGGGGTCAAACTGCTCACCGGCTACAAGACCACTGCAATCCGTGACCTGGGCGGGAGCGCCGGCGTGGAAGTGGACGTGGAGTCCAAAGATGGTTCCAAGTCTGACACTATCAAGGCTGATCGAGTCATGGTGTCCATCGGCTTCGCACCACGAGTCGAGGGATATGGTTTGGAAAACACCGGCGTGAAACTTACCGACCGGGGTGCCATTGACATTGATGAACGCATGCGGACAAATGTTCCCGGTATTTATGCTATTGGTGATGTGACCGCTAAGCTACAGCTCGCTCACGTTGCCGAAGCTCAAGGTGTGGTTGCAGCGGAAACCATCGCTAATGCTGAAACTCAAGAACTCGGTGACTACATGATGATGCCACGGGCAACATTCTGTAATCCCCAGGTTGCTTCCTTCGGTTACACCGAAGAACAAGCAAAACAGAAGTTCGCAGATCGTAAAGTTAAGACTGCCACTTTCCCATTCTCTGCGAATGGTAAGGCACAGGGTTTGGCAGAATCCGCAGGTTTCGTCAAGATTGTGGCCGATGCCGAATTTGGGGAGCTATTAGGCGCCCACATGGTTGGTTCAGGCGTGTCTGAAATGCTGCCAGAGCTCACTTTGGCACAGCGGTTCGATCTTACCTGTGAAGAAATTGGCCGTAACGTTCACACTCACCCAACATTGTCCGAGGCTATGAAAGAGGCCGCGGAAGGCATTATGGGGCACATGATTAACTTGTAAGTTCATCGTTACTTACTGCGCCCGTAATGAGTTTGTGACTAGTTCAGCTAGTTACGGAACGTATGCCCTTGGTTTACTATTGAAACAGTAAACCAAGGGCATAACGCATCTTTGGGGATAATGAAGATAGTATGCAGTTCAGCAGTCAGTTTGATAGTTGTCGTAGTGTCAACATTTTGATTGATACCAAACGGGTGGGATTTAGCTAACACAAAAATTTTGGATCGTTGTGGGGGCGACTAAGAGATGTCACTTCACGCTTTTCCAAAACCCCTGTTAGTGGGGGTATGGCTTCTGTAAAGGCCAACATATTTCAGGCCAGGCTACCCTTAATTGCTGGTAGTTGGCCATTTTTTTCTCTATGACATAAGACACATAGCGGTGAAGTAGGTGGTTGGAGACCTCAAAAGCAGAATAAAGTAAGGACGACACTGGAGGTGCCATGACTGTAAATAACATCGATCGTGACGCAATCGCTCACGGCAAAATTACTGAAAAACCGCTTCGTGATCGGCCGAAACACCCAACCTGGGTATTGAAATTATCAATGGCTGTCACTGGCCTGATTTTTGCTGCCTTTGTGGTATTCCACATGGTCGGCAACTTAAAGGTCTTCTTGCCCGCCTATGAGGACGGAAGCCATCCTATTAACGTGTATGGCAAGTGGCTGCGTGAGATGTTCTATCCACTGTTGCCCCATGAGGCCATGCTGTGGATTTTCCGTATCGTACTGCTCGGCGCCATCATTTTGCACATCTATGGTGCATTCGTACTTACCGAGCGGTCCCGCAAATCTCGTGGCAAATTCCGTCGTACCAACCTTATTGGTGGAATGAACTCCTTTACCAGTAAAACCATGCTGGTTACTGGTATTGTGCTGCTGGCTTTCATTATTTTCCACATCCTTGACCTCACCATGGGCGTAGCCCCTGCCGCACCGACTGCCTTTGAGCATGGTCATATTTACGCCAATATGATTGCCAGCTTCTCTCGCTGGCCAGTCGCAATCTTCTACATTCTTGCTATGGTCGTGCTTTTCCTGCACCTTTCCCATGGCATTTATCTGGCAGTTTCTGACCTTGGTATCACCGGCAAGCGCACCCGAGCGGTCATGCTAGCACTGTCCTACTTGGTTCCGGCCGTTGTGATGATTGGCAATATTTCCATCCCATTGTCTATCGCCCTAGGGTTAATCCACTAGGTTATAAACGGACGAAAAGGTAAATAATCAATGAGCACTCACTCTGAAACCGTAACTCGACCCGAGTTCCAACATCCTGCTTCCATTGTTCCTGGTGTGGTGCCAGGAACCGTCCTGGAATCTCACGAGCCTAAGGGCGTGCCCACCAAAGAAATGTGGCAGTACCACAAAGACCACATGGAGCTGGTTTCCCCGCTCAACCGTCGCAAGTTCAAAGTTCTCGTTGTCGGAACTGGGCTGGCAGCAGGCGCTGCCGCCGCTGCACTTGGCGAATTGGGCTACACCGTGAAGGCTTTCACCTACCATGATGCTCCTCGACGCGCCCACTCCATTGCAGCCCAAGGTGGCGTGAACTCCGCTCGTGGTAAAAAAGTCGATAATGACGGCGCATACCGCCATGTAAAAGACACCGTCAAAGGCGGCGACTACCGTTGTCGTGAATCCGACTGTTGGCGACTGGCCTACGAATCCGTTCGGGTTATCGACCATATGAACGCCATTGGCGCTCCGTTCGCTCGGGAATACGGTGGTGCGCTAGCCACCCGTTCTTTCGGTGGTGTGCAGGTGTCCCGCACCTATTACACCCGTGGGCAAACCGGCCAACAGCTGCAGCTGTCCACAGCATCCGCACTGCAACGCCAAATCCACTTGGGGACCGTAGAAATCTTCACCCACAACGAAATGGTGGATCTGGTCATCACCGAGACTGACGGGGAAAAACGCTGCGAAGGTGTTGTGATGCGTAACCTCATCACCGGTGAGCTCACAGCCCACACCGGTCATGCGGTTATTCTTGGTACTGGCGGCTACGGCAATGTGTTCCACATGTCCACGCTGGCAAAGAACTCTAACGCTGGTGCCATGATGCGGGCATTTGAAGCTGGGGCATATTTGGCATCTCCTTCCTTCATCCAATTCCACCCCACCGGTCTGCCTGTGAACTCCGAATGGCAATCCAAAACCATTCTGATGTCGGAGTCGCTGCGTAACGACGGCCGAGTGTGGTCACCGATCAAGCCCAAAGATGATCGTGACCCCAACACCATTCCCGAAGAGGAACGCGACTACTTTCTGGAGCGGCGCTACCCGGCATTCGGTAACTTGGTGCCCCGTGACGTGGCTTCTCGTGCTATCTCCCAACAAATCAACAAAGGCCTCGGGGTTGGGCCGCTGCACAATGCAGCCTATCTCGACTTCCGTGACGCTATTGAACGACTGGGGCAAGATACCATTCGGGAACGGTACTCCAACCTTTTCCAAATGTATGAGGAAGCCATTGGCGAAGACCCCTACACCGCACCCATGCGTATTGCACCCACCTGCCACTTCACCATGGGTGGCTTGTGGACCGACTTCAACGAAATGACCTCCATTTCTGGCTTGTTTGCCGCCGGTGAGTGCTCCTGGACATACCATGGTGCTAACCGTCTTGGCGCAAACTCGCTGTTGTCGGCGTCTGTGGATGGCTGGTTTACCTTACCATTCACCATCCCCAACTTCCTGGCTCACCACCTTAACGAGCCCGCGCTTGCCGAAGACGCACCTGCTGTCCAGGTCGCCCTGGACCGTGCTCAAGCCCGTATTGACCGATTGATGAACATTAAGGGCAGTGATCCCCACGGCCCCGAGTACTATCACCGCCAATTGGGTGAAATCCTGTACTTCTCCTGTGGTGTGGCACGTAACATCGAAGATCTCAAGTCAGGTATCGAAAAGATTCGGGCACTACGCAAAGATTTCTGGTCTAACCTGCGTATCCCTGGTTCCCAAGATGAAATGAACCAGGTGCTGGAATACGCCGCCCGTGTCGCTGACTACATTGACCTGGGTGAACTCATGTGTATTGATGCTCTTGACCGGGATGAGTCCTGTGGTGCGCACTTCCGGGATGATCACCTCTCACCAGAAGGCGAAGCCGAGCGCGACGACGAACACTGGTGCTTCGTCTCTGCCTGGGAAGCAGGTAAGAACGAAGGCGAGTTCATTCGTCATGCCGAGCCGCTCACCTTCGAAGCCATCCCTCTGATGACAAGGAACTACAAGTAATGAAACTCCATCTTGAAATCTGGCGCCAGGCCGGTCCGTATCACGAGGGACACTTCGAATACGTCACCGTCGAAGACGCAGTTGCTCAAATGTCCATCCTCGAACTCTTGGATCACGTCAACTCCGGCCTGATCGAAGAAGGAAAGGAACCTTTCGCATTCGCATCCGACTGCCGTGAAGGTATTTGCGGTACCTGTGGGCTCATGGTCAATGGTCGCCCTCATGGCCTGGAACAAAACCAGCCAGCCTGCCAACAGCGGCTCCTCAATGTCAAAGATGGTTCCACGCTCAAGATCGAACCGTTCCGTTCCGCAGCGTTCCCCGTGATCAAAGACATGGTGGTTGACCGATCTGCCCTGGACCGGGTGATGCAGCAAGGCGGTTACGTGTCCGTGAACTCGGGTACCGCCCCCGACGCCGACACCCTGCATATGAATCACCAAACGGCAGAGCTTGCCCTTGACCATGCTGCATGCATTGGTTGTGGTGCCTGTGTGGCAGCATGCCCCAACGGTGCCGCCCACCTGTTTACCGGTGCCAAGCTGGTTCACCTGTCACTTATGCCCTTGGGTAAGGAAGAACGCGGTCGCCGTGCCCGTAAGATGATTGACGAGTTGGAAACCAACTTTGGTCACTGCACCCTCTATGGTGAATGCGCCGATGTTTGCCCTGCAGGTATCCCATTGAGCGCAGTGGCTGCGGTGAACAAAGAACGGGCTCGTGCGTTCTTTACTGCCAAGGACGCGTAGCCGCATAAGTGCTTATGAGCTCGTGAAAGTAGCCTTGGTAACAATATCAGAAAGTAATGCCTGAACTTTGGTCAGGCATTGCTAGACTGATAACATAATCTCTTGATTAGTACCTCGATTTTTCGCATTTAACTCACACTGCTTAAAACTTCAGAAAGAAAGGCACGTCCATGTCAGCCGAAAACCAGATGGCTGAGTACCCGGTCTTCGACGGCCAGGTATCTAGCCGCATGCACTACATTGATGGCTATGATCCATCAAGCCTGATGGCTCCGCATTCTTCCCTGCTACGCACCAGCACATGGGTTGGCATGGGCCTCGTCCTGTCGTCATTGGCCGCGATCGGGCTGACAATATTTGGGGCAGCCAGTGCGGTGTATCAAACCAGTGATTACGCATCTACGTATTTGATCATTGGCTTGGTACTAGCTGCGATCCTGCTGGTAGGCGGATTCGGCCTCATTCATTATGGTCGCCGTTATTACTACCAGTATCGTGCCGAAACTGGTCGCGTAAACTAACTAAGCGTCCACGCCTAGAAAACCCCGCTT
>CAJZGD010000008.1 GCA_915275065.1 uncultured Corynebacterium sp.
CACTCTTTCCCTACGCGACGCTCTTCCGATCTTATTTCGTGCACGTGTGGGGAACCTGTTCTTATTCGGCTTCGAGTCGGGCGGCACGTTCCGCGGTTCGGAGCGCGGTGAAGAGGTCTTCCATGTCGCCGTTGAGCACGGAGTCGAGGTTGTTTGCCTTGAATCCGATGCGGTGGTCGGAGATCCGGTTTTCCGGCCAGTTGTAGGTTCGGATTCGTTCGGATCGGTCGAGGGTGCGGATTTGGGCTGCTCGGCCTTGGGCGGCTTCTGCTTCGGCTTGTTCTTCCGCTAGTGCCTGGAGTCGGGCGGCCAGCACTTGCAAGGCTCGGGCCTTGTTTTGGATCTGGGATCGCTCTTTTTGGCAGGTGACGACGATGCCGGTTGGCAGGTGGGTGATGCGGACCGCGGAGTCGGTGGTGTTGACGCCTTGGCCGCCTTTGCCGGAGGATCGGTAGACGTCGACGCGGATGTCTTTGTCGTCGATTTCGACGGCGGCGATCTCGTCGGGTTCGGGGTAGACGAGGACACCGGCGGCGGAGGTTTGGATTCGGCCTTGGGATTCGGTGACGGGTACGCGTTGTACTCGGTGTACGCCGCCTTCGAATTTGAAGACGCTCCAGGCACCGTCGCGGGACGGTTGTTTGGACCGGATGGATAAGGTCATGTCTTTGACCCCGCCCAGGTCGGATTCGGACAGACCAAGCACTTCGGTGCTGAATCCGTGTTTGTCGGCGTAGCGTTGGTACATGCGTACGAGTTCACCTGCGAAGAGGGCTGCTTCTTCCCCGCCGGCGCCGGCTTTGATTTCCATGACGATGTCGTCACCGTCGTGGGGGTCGCGGGGGGCGAGGAGGTCGGCGAGTTTTTCTTCGAGTTCCACTACTTCGCCGGCGAGGCGGTCGGCTTCGGCGGCGAATTCGGAGTCTTCGTAGGCCATTTCTTTGGCGTCGGCAAGGTCGGCGCGGGCCTGTTCCAGGGCAGTGTTGACCTTCATGATGGGCTGCAGTTCCGAATACCGTTTCGATAGTTTTCGAAACAGTGCTTGGTCCCCCACGGTTTCCGGATCGGACATTTGGGCTTCGATGCCTTGGTATTCCGAAACGATGTCGTCTACTGCCGAAACCTGATGAGATTGGCTAGCCATCGTGTTTTTTAGTCCTCCCCGTTGCTCATGAAGGCTCGCTGTGCCGCCACTTGGGCGAGGAATTCCCCGTTGGTCTTGTACTTTTTGAGCTGCGCGATCAGCGTGTCGATGGCTTGTTGGTTGTCAAGCACGGACAGGATGCCGCGGAGTTTGTGCATGACTCGGGCTTCTTCGGGGGCGAGCAGTAGTTCGTCTTTGCGGGTGCCGGATGGTCCGATGTCTACTGCGGGGAAGACGCGCCGTTCCGCGATTTTGCGGTCGAGTTTGAGTTCGGCGTTACCGGTGCCCTTGAATTCTTCGAAGATCACGGTGTCGCCGGCGGAGCCGGTTTCGACCATGGCGGTGGCGATGATTGTGAGCGATCCACCGTTTTCGATGTTTCGGGCGGCACCAAGGAATCGTTTCGGCGGGTAAAGGGCGTTGGAGTCGACACCGCCGGAGAGGATTCGACCGGATGCGGGGGACGAATTGTTGTAGGCGCGGCCCAATCGGGTGATGGAGTCGAGGAGCACTACTACGTCTTGCCCTTGTTCCACCAGGCGTTTTGCTCGTTCGATGGCGAGTTCGGCCACGGCGGTGTGTTCTGCCGGTGGGCGGTCGAATGTGGAGGCGATGACTTCACCTTTGACGCTGCGCTGCATGTCGGTGACTTCTTCGGGTCGTTCGTCGACAAGCACAACCATGAGGTAGCATTCGGGCCGGTTGGTGGCGATGGCGTTGGCAATGTTTTGCAAAATTGTGGTTTTGCCGGCCTTCGGGGGGGATACGATGAGTGCCCGTTGACCTTTGCCGATGGGCATAATGAGGTCGATTACGCGGGTGGTGAGGATACCGGGTTCGGTTTCCAGCCGGATGCGCTGGTTGGGGTAAAGCGGGGTGAGTTTGTTGAACTCGGGCCGGTTTTTGGCTTCTTCGACGGTCATGCCGTTGACAGAGTCGACTCGTGCCAGGGGGTTGTATTTTTGCCGGTTGCGGCCCCGATTATTGTTGTACCGGTCGTTAGTGTCGGTCATGCGCACGGAGCCGGTGATGGCGTCACCGGAGCGGAGGCCGAGGCGACGCACCATTTGGCTGTTGACGTAGACGTCGGCAGGACCGGCGTGGTAGCCGGAGGTGCGGACGAATGCCACGTTGTTGTCGACCACGTCAAGGATGCCGGCAACGACTTGGAGTTGGTCGTCGCGGTTGTCTCGACCGCTTTGGTTATCCCGGTTGTCGTTGCGATTGTCGTTGTCGTAGTTGTCGTTGTCCCGGTCGCGGCCACGGCGGTTACGGCGGCCGCGGCGGCCCCGGCGGTCGTCATCCCGATCGTTTCGCTCATTGCGATCATTGCGGTCGTTTCGGTCGGAGCGGTCGTAACGCTGGTTACGATCGGTGCGGTCGCTGCTGCGTTCGAAACGGTCGTTGTTGTCGCCAGCATCGGCCTCAGTGTCGGCGTCGCTGCTGGTGGTTGCGGTGTCACCGGTGTCGGCGTCATCAAGGTCGGTTCGGGAATGTTGCCGCCGTTCGTTACGGTCGCCCCGGTTTTCGCGTTCTTCCCGGCGAGCCCGGTTGCGGCGGGCCCGGCGTTGGGCGGAGCGGGATTCGTAGCGGGTTTCCCCCTCGGTGTCACCATCATGGGTGTCTTCCGATGCGGTGTTGGCATCTGGCGTTTCATCACCTACCTGGCCGTCACCAGGGTGTTCGGTTCGAACCGCGCGGCGCCGGCGGGGTTTATGGTCTTCCGAGTCTTCTGTCGCGTTGTCCGCTTCTGCCGCTGGGGCGTCATCGACAGGCTTGGTGTCTTTCCGACGTGGGGTGCGGGTTTGCCTGGGCTTTGCGGCGTTGGTGTCGGCCGCTGGTGCGGGACTGTCGCCGGAAGCGTTAGTGATGGCGGCGATGAGGGCCCCTTTACGCAGGGCAGATACGCCTTTAAGTCCGAGGTCAGCTGCGAGTTTGCGCAGCTCGGGTAGACGCATTGCGGCGAGATTTCGCGGTGCGCCGTTATCTGTTGTGGTCACAGATGTCCTTTCATTTGCTTCACCAGCCGGTTTGGTGCGTTGTATCGTCAAAGAGTGGCGGTAGTGTTTGTTTTAGGGTGTGCCGGTAACGATGTGGCTAAAGCTGGAAGCTCCCATGTGTATTTTTAGGTCATTGGTCGTGTGGGTACACGGCCGTCCGCGGCTTGGGGCGGAAAGGTGTTTCCACCCAAGCGTCATGAACTTCCTGGGTTTTCCGGTGGCCCGGTGAGCGGTTGGCTAGCGCCGTTGTGTCGGCTGGTGGGCAGGTGGGCGCTCACCAGCAGGGCACGCAGAAAACTTTTGTGAACGTGTTGTCGTTCTTTTTCACGGACTTTCTCCGCCGGGCGGCGGACCGCTTTGAATCAAGCAGGTTGCTGGGGCGGAGCGGGATTATGTCAAGCATACACCGTATGTGGAGTTAAAAGAACGGCAAGTGATTGCGTAGGAACGTTCTGGCTAATAGTGTAGCGCACCTTAAACCGCAGGTAAAAAGTGCCTGGTTTTCGTTGGGGTGGTTACAGTATTTATGCTGTGTTAGCGGCGGGTTTGGCGAGTGGTCACATTGTGGTTATTGGGATTTTTACTAGAGTTTGTAGCATGCTTTCGACGATGCAGGATTTACCGCTGAATCTTTCGCGGATTCTCACTTATGGTGCCACGGTGTTTGCCAAATGCAAGGTGACCACATGGGAGTCAGGGGTGATGCAGGAAACAACGTTTGCGGAAATTGCGGCACGGGCTGCGGCATTAGCGCATGCGTTGGATGGGTTGGGGATCACCGGCGACCAGCGGGTAGCAACGTTCATGTTTAACTGTGCGGAACATGTGGAGGCGTTCTTTGCGGTGGCATGCAAGGGGGCGGTGTTTAACCCGCTCAATAAGCAATTAATGAACGACCAGATTGCGCACATTATCAACCATGCGGAAGACGAAGTGATTATTTGCGACCAGCGGTTGGCGAAACAATTGGGGGCGATTTTAGCGCTGGGCTGCCCGACGGTGAAAACCGTGGTGTTTATTGGGCGGGCCGATATTTCCGCCGCGTCCCAGTTCATTCCGGACCAGATTACCTGCGTTTCGTACGAAACCCTCCTCGATGGGCAGTCGACGGTCTACCATTGGCCGGTGTTGGAGGAAACCACGGCGGCAGCATTATGCTATTCGACGGGCACCACCGGCGCACCCAAGGGGGTGGCATATTCGCACCGTTCCATATATTTGCAGGTGTTAAACCTGCGAACCACGGACTCCATGGCGATTGAGACTGGGCAGTCGTTTCTTTGTTGCGTGCCGATTTATCACGTGTTGAGTTGGTTTGTGCCCATTGCCGCATTCATGTCGGGGGCACCCCTGGTGTTTCCCGGCGCGGATGTGTCCCCGGAGGGGTTGGCGAGTTTGATTGCGGCGTGTCACCCACGGGTGGCGCATGGGGTGCCGACGATTTGGATTCAGCTCATGGTGCACTATATGCGTACTCCCCCGGAGCGCATGAGTTTGCAGGAGATTTTTTCAGGCGGTTCGGCGGTGCCGCCGATTCTCATGAAGTTATGGGAGGAGCGTTATGGTGTGGATATTGTGCATGTGTGGGGCATGACGGAAACATCCGCGGTGGGCACGGTGGCGCGCCCCCCGGCGGGAGTTTCGGGGAAGACGCGCCGGGCGTACCAGATTAGTCAGGGTCGGTTTCCGGCGTCGATGGAGTATCGGGTAGTCAATGATGGGGAGATTGTGGCGCAGTCGGACCGAAACCAGGGGGAAATCCAGGTGCGGGGTAATTGGGTGACCGGGTCGTATTATCATTCGCCGGCGCAGGATGGGGCGGGTGCGGCGGCGGTGTTTCGGGGCTCCAAGATTAATGATGAGGAGGTTACTGAGGAGCATTTCACGGCGGACGGGTGGCTGCACACGGGGGATGTGGGGTCGGTGTCGGCGGATGGGTATTTGACAATTCATGATCGGGCCCGCGATGTGATTCGGTCGGGTGGGGAGTGGATTTATTCGGCGTTGCTGGAGAATGAGATCATGGCGGCGAAGCCGGTGGTGGAGTGCGCGGTTATTGGGTATCCCGATAAGAAATGGGGTGAGCGGCCGTTGGCGGTGACGGTGGTGGCGGATGGTGTGCCGCGTGATCGGGACACGGCGGAGCAGTTGCGGGATCATTTGCGGGAGAGTTTTCCGTCGTGGATGCTGCCGGAGTATTGGACGTTTGTGGATTCGATTGATAAAACGTCGGTGGGCAAGTTCGACAAGGTTGATTTGCGTCAGCATTTAGCCGATGGCGAGTATTCAGTGATTGCGCTGGTGGGACCGGGGCAGTCGACGTAGAATCGTCGGCAAGCACTTCAATTCGTTAATGTTGAGGTATTATGCGCAGTCGACTTCCATTTCCTACGTTACGGACCGCACCCACCGACTTTTTTGAGGCAAAAAGCAATGATGGTGGGGGGTGGCGGCTTCAGGATACGTTCGGCCGGGTCGCCCGTGACCTGAGAGTGTCGCTCACCGACCGCTGTAATCTTCGCTGTACTTATTGCATGCCTGCCGACGGCCTGGAATGGATTCCCCGCCCCGACACGCTTGACGACGACGAAACGATTCGACTCATCACCCTTGCAGTGACCATGCTTGGTATCCGGCAGGTGCGGTTCACCGGTGGGGAGCCGCTGCTCCGGCGGGGTCTGGAATCCATTGTTGCCGCCACCGCTGCGCTCACCACCGACACGGGTGAACCCGTAACCACCGCGTTGACCACGAACGGTTTGGGCCTGGATAAACGCGCCGCCAAATTGAAGGCGGCCGGGCTGCACCGGGTCAATATTTCCCTTGATACTCTCGACGCCGACCAGTATGCCACCCTCACCCGGCGGGATCGGCACCGTGATGTGCTGGCCGGCATCGACGCTGCCCTTGCGGCCGGGTTGACGCCGGTGAAAATCAATGCGGTCATTATGCCTGGTGTGAATGAGACCGCCATTCTTCCGCTGGCCGAATATTGTCTCGACAGGGGGCTGCAGCTGCGGTTTATTGAGCACATGCCGTTGGGACCACGAGATAGTTGGGATCGGAAGACGCTGGTCACCGCCGAGGATATTATTCGCCGGCTTCGGGACCGGTTTACGCTAGTTGCGTCGTCGAAGCCGCGGGGGACGGCACCGGCCCAATTGTGGGATGTGACTGGGACTACCGCATCCGGGCCGGTGAGTGGGCAGATTGGGGTGATTGCCGCGGTCACGCACCCGTTTTGCGGGGATTGCGATCGTACCCGGCTCACCACGGATGGGATGATTCGGAGCTGCTTGTTTTCGCATGAGGAGACGTCGCTGCGAGATATGATGCGCGCGGGGGCGACGGATGCGGAGCTTGCCGCATCTTGGGTGCGCGCAATGTGGCGGAAAAAGGCTGGTCATGGCATTAATGATCCACGGTTTGTGCAGCCGAGTCGCACCATGTCCGCCATTGGTGGCTAACATCAAAATAGAGCAATCACAAAACCGGTGGTTGAAACGCCCGCAACCACCCCACACCATATGTTATAGGGAGATTTTATGGCACAGGATCATTCGTGCGACCATCATGGTGTTCCGTTTCGGAGTTTATCCGACCACCTGGCGGCGGTGCTTGCGGTGGGGAAGCCCACTGCCACCCGGACCGTAGTCACCGAGGAGTCGGCGGGGCTGGTTCTTGCCGCGGATGCCCGGGCGAATCTGCCGGTGCCGCCGTTTTCCAACTCGGCCATGGACGGGTTTTTAGTGCGGGCGGCCGACCTGCCGGCGGGTGATAGCCCATGGGAGTTGCCGGTCAGTGGGGATATTCCCGCAGGTAAAACTCCTGTTGATGTGGCGCCAGGGACTGCGGTGCGCATTATGACGGGCGCCCCCACGCCGGTGGACACGGAGGGGCTCATGGTGGTGCCGGTGGAGGACACCAACGTTCCGGCCGGCGCGGTGGCCCTGCCGGATAGGGTCGTGGTCACCACCGCACACCATGATCGCACGCATATTCGATACCGGGGGGAGAATTGTCAGGTAGGCGACGTCATTGCCCACGCCGGGACGGTGATCGACGCGGGGGTGATCGCTTCCCTGCTGTCCACCGGGATAACTTCGGTGGAAGCCTATGATCGGCCGACGGTCGCGGTGATTTCCGCGGGTGACGAACTGGTGGCGTCGGTCGATTCGGTGGATCAACTACGCCCGGGAACGATCCCGGATTCGAACCGGCCGATGCTGGCGGAACTGCTGCGGGAGCAGGGGGTTGCGAAGGTACGGTCGGTGGTGGTGAACGATAATGCGGCCACGTTCCGCAAGGAGCTTGACGCACTGAGCCGGGAATGCGACCTGGTGGTAACGTCGGGCGGGGTGTCGGCTGGCGCATTCGACGTGGTAAAGGAGGCATTGACAAAACCCGCCGCCTCGGGCGTGACGGACATGTGGTTTGGGCCGGTGCAAATCCAGCCGGGGAAACCACAAGGCCTGGGCCGGGTGAATGGCACGCCAGTGATCTGCCTGCCGGGAAACCCGGTGAGTTCGTTCGTGTGTTTCTACCTTTTTGTCATGCCACTGGTCCGGGTCCTGTCGGGCATTCCCCCACAGTCTGCGGCGCAGCAGGCCCGGCTCATGCTGCCCTCCCACGACCACATCAAGGCACCCAAGGGGCGGGACCTGTTCATTCCCTGCGCAATCGATTGGACGGAGGGGGACGTCCACCCGGTCATTCCCGGCGGCATGGGGTCGCATTTCGTCGCGTCGTTGGTGGGAATTTCCGCTATCATTCACCTGCCGCTGGACCATGGGAAAACCCAGCCCGGCGACCTGGTCCCCGTAATATTATTAAAGGTTTAGCTCATGAAGTTTACGCATTTGACCGAATCCGGTGCCGCCCACATGGTGGATGTGTCGGCAAAGCAACCCACGGTGCGCACGGCAACCGCCCGCGGGGAGGTGGCGTGTTCCCCCCAGGTGTTGGCCGCGCTGCGGGATGGGACGGTCCCCAAAGGAGACGTGCTGGCGGTGGCCCGGGTGGCGGGCATTGCCGCGGCAAAAAAGGTGCCGGACCTGCTGCCATTGGCGCACACCATTGGGGTGCACGGCTGCCAGGTTGACCTGGAGATTTGCGAGGACCATGTGGCCATAAGCGCCACGGTCACCACGGCGGATCGCACCGGCGTGGAGATGGAGGCGCTGACCGCGGTGACGGTGGCCGCACTGACGGTCATCGACATGGTCAAGGGTGTGGACCGGTCGGCGGTGATTCGCCGCTGCGGCATCACGGCGAAATCGGGGGGCCGGTCGGGCGACTGGTCCCGGGAGCTGCCCTAACCAATGGGTGAGGCAGCGCCGAAACTTGCCGCCATCGTGTTAGCGGGCGGCCGGAGCACCCGCATGGGCCGCGACAAGGCGCAGGTGGTGGCGCATGGGGAGCGACTGATTGACCGGCTGCTGCGCCAACTGCCCCCGCGGGTGGTGCCGGTAGTAGTCAGCCCGGCCGTACTGGGGGTTTCCTGCCCGGTGGTCTGCGAGGACCCGCCGTATTCGGGCCCGGTAGCGGGCGTGGCCGCCGGTGTTGCGTGGATTGCGCGCACTCATCCCACAGTCTCCCTCGTGGCGGTGCTGGCGGTGGACGCCCCGGATTCATCGCTCCTCATTCCGCAGCTTGCCGACGCCCTCCGGCAGGCTGGTCCACAGGTGGATGCGGTGACGGTGCTGGCAGACGGCTATGTTCAGCCCTTGGGGGTGTTGTGGCGGCTCGCCGCCCTCCAGGCGGCGTTAGCACAGGTGGGCGATTTCACCAAGGCGCCGCTGAAGCGACTCCTGCGGGGGGCAAACATCGTCGCCATCACCCCCGCGGGCGGGGTTGAGCGGGACTACGATACCCCCGAAGAGCTCCAAAACCTACCCCCGGCCGTGCCGATCGTACCCGCCGGCGAGACTCAATAGCCCGGTGACGCCAGCCTCGGTGAGAATGCTCCACGCGCGCTGGGACCGCACCCCGGACTGGCAGAAGAGGACCGCACCGTCGGGAACCCCGGCCGCGCGACCGGCCTCCAGGTCCGAAAGGGGAACGTTGATCGCCCCCGGCAGGGTACCGCGCCGATATTCGTCCGCCTCCCGCACGTCAATAAGCACCCCGGTGGGCATATCGGTGGTGGGCACCCGCAGGCTGTGGCGGGGCGGTTCGGCGGCAACCCGGGCGGCAACCTCGGGGTCGGCGACGAGGGGAATGTATTCCCACCTGCCGGAAAGCCCATCATAATAGCCGATGGTGCCGCGCAGGGGGTCGCCGATGCCGGCGATGAGTTTCAGGGTTTCCATGGCCATGGCACTGCCCACCACCCCCACGATGGGCCCGAGCACCCCGGCATGGGCGCAGGATGGCACGGCGCCGGGGAGCGGCGGGGTGGGGAACGCATCCTCATAAATGGGCCCGTGACCTGCGTGGAACACGGAGAGTTGCGCCTCATATCCGAGGATGGATGCCCACACGTGGGGAATCCCCAGCCGGGCGCAGCGGGCGGAGATCACGTAGCGAATATCGGTGGTGTCGGTACCATCAACCACCACATCCACATCAGCGAACAGATGTTCGGATTCCGCCCAGGTGAGCCGGCCATTATGGGCAAGAATGCGCACCTCGGGGTTCAGGTCGGCCAGCACCTCGCGGGCGGATTCCACCTTGGGGCGGCCGACCTGGCTGGTGGTGTGAATGACTTGGCGGTGCAGGTTGCTCACGTCCACGGTGTCGTCATCAATGATGGTGATGGTGCCCACCCCCGCGGCAGCCAGGTAGAGGAGGGCCGGGGAACCCAGACCGCCGGCCCCGACACAGCACACGTGGGCGTCGGCAAGCCGTTGCTGCTGGTCCGGCCCGAAACCGGGGAGGCTGAGCTGGCGGGCATACCGGGCATGGTCATACGGGTTCGGCATTTAATCCACACCCACCCACTGGATGCTGCCATCCGCTAGTTCCTGTTCTTTCCACAACGGCACGGTGGCTTTCACCAGGTCGGCCAGGTCCGCGGCGGCGGCGAAGGCGTCCTGACGGTGGGCGGCGGCGGCAATCACAACAAAGGCGACATCCCCGATAGCCAGCGGCCCAACCCGGTGGGCAACCCACACCCGGGTTCGCTCGTGTTTTCGAATTATTTCCATTGCGGCCTCCCGAATGGCGTCAGTCGCGGTGGGATGCGCGGTGTAGGTGAGGCGGCGCACCTGCTGGCCACCATCATGGTTGCGCACTACCCCATCGAAGATGACGACCGCCCCCATGGCATCGGTGCCAACCTGGTCCCTGGCCGATGCCGCCAGGTCTTCGAGGGGCGTTTCGGTAATGATGGCATCGATAACCACACCAGTGTGGGCAGCAACGTAATCGGGGTCCGGTGAGGCGTTAATGGACATGGGTTCCTTCCAGCATTCCAACGAGTGAATCAATGATGGGGTCGAGCACTTTAATGCCGTCCCGGCAGGCGGACACAGAGCCGGGCAGCGCCATCACAAATGTGTGCCCCACCGTGCCGGCGATGGCCCGGGAACACACGGCGAGCGGAGTGGCGCGCAACCCGGTCTGCCAAAATTGCATGGCAATGCCGGGTAACTGCTTGGTGAGGTATTTGGCGAGTTCGTCCACGGTTATATCGTCGTCGCTGAGGCCTGTACCGCCGGTGGTGAGCACGACCTGTGGCAGCGACGCAATATCACCGAACAGTTGTGCGAAATGGTTAGGGATGTCGGCATCCGCCACGATCACGGGTTCCGGGGTGTCGAAACCCCGGCTGGTCAGCCATGTGGCCAGCGTTTTTCCCGACTCGTCTTCGTAGACGCCTTGGGCCGCACGGGTAGATGCCACAACAACCAGCCCCCGGCGCGGTGTGGCGGCCTGGTTGCGGTAGTCGTCATAGTCATTGTGGTCGGCGGGATGGTCGTGTTTGCCCATGATGGTTGTCTTTCTTCAGTTGTGGGTAATTGGTGCGAAGATCAGTTATACACCAAGGTTGCGCATATGGTGTTGCATAATAAGTGCCATGGATATTCATTATTTCGCTGCGGCGCGGGCGGCCCGCGGGTTGGCACATGAAAGTATTACCACTGCGGCCACGACGCTTGCCGAGCTTGTCGACGAGTTGGGCCGCCTACCGGACGCGGGCACGACGGATTCTGGATTGTCGTTGGCCCAGGTGTTGTCCCGGTGTAGTTTTTTGGTGGATGGCAGGCACGCCGAGATGGATACCATGATTGGTACGGCTGGGCGGGTAGATGTGTTGCCGCCCTTCGCCGGCGGTTAATAGTGAAAACCTTTTTGCCGATTTTACACAATCGGAGTGGAACCTATCGAGCCAGGCTTTCCCATACGTTATCTAAGAGGGGGCAGATGACATCCAGGACGTCGGTGATTCCGCCAACGGAACTGGGGGCGTTAATAATGAGGGCGGCGTCGGCGTTTCGGCTGGTAAGCCCGACATAGCCGCGGGAAAGACCTGCAAGGTTGGTGGATTGCAGCCCTTGGACCAGGATGTGACGTTCGAGGCCTTCCAGTCGGGTGTCGATAAATTCCAAGGCTGCTTCTGGGGTGCGGTTTCGGGGTTTGAGTCCGGTTCCGCCGGCGGTGAGCACCACGCGGGCCCCATCGGCCAGGGCCTGGCGAATCGCCTCGGAAACCGTGTCGAAACCTTCGGGGATGGTTACGGAACTTGCTACCGGCGCGCCGGCCGCCGCCAGCCTCTCCCCCACAATAGGGGTAAGTTTATCTGGCTTATCGCCGTTTACTACACGGTCGGACACCAAAATGAACGCACTCTGCATTGCTGCACTCCTGTTACTTTCTATCATTTTTGAGCAATTCCATATTTCATGAGCCCTGCTGAACGAGTTTTTTGCCCCTAATGGGCCCATGATAATAGAAAAATATCATTGTGGTTGAATGACCCAAATTTTACCATGAAGAAATTACCGAAAAACCAGACTTTCTAGCTTTTACACGGTAAAATCTACAGAAAAGAAGGAGCGTCACATGACACCTTCGTACTTTACCCCCATTCACGAGCCATGATATATCCCCCTTAATCACTACTTGAGTTTTGATAAGAACACCCTACAACCACCTACAAGGAGCGTTACATGACTTCCCTTGATACATCTGGGAAGGTTATTCAGGGCTGGGATCCCGAAACCCCAGAAAACTGGGACAAAAAAATAGCCTGGCAAACCTTGATCATCACCACCGCGATCCTATTCTTGGCGTTCGCCACGTGGTACCTTGTATCAGCCATCGCCCCCATGCTGAATCGCATTGGTTTCCAATTCACCAAGGGGCAGTTATATTGGATCGCCTCAATCTCTGGGCTTTCCGGCGGGCTTTTCCGCCTCGTCTTCATGTTCCTGCCACCCATCGTTGGCACCCGGAAACTTGTTTCCATTTCTTCTTTCCTGTTTGTCATCCCCATGCTGGGATGGTTCATGGCAGTGCAAGACACCAGCACCCCATTCTGGTGGTTCATGGTCCTTTCCTTTATCGGCGGTATCGGCGGCGGCGTGTTCTCAGGGTTCATGCCATCGACCGGGTATTTCTTCCCGAAGCGCATGGCTGGCACCGCCCTGGGTATCCAGGCCGGCATCGGTAACTTCGGCGTTTCCTTTATCCAATTGGTTGCGCCCATGATTATGGGCGTCAGCCTCTTGGGTTTGAGCGCCTTCGCCCCTCAGCAAACCAGTGACGGTCCGGTGTGGGTGCATTCCGTCGCTGCGGTCCTCATCCCGTGGGCCATCGTCTTGGGCATCGTCGGCTGGATCATGCTCAAGGATGTGCCCATTAAGGCGAATTTCCGGCAGCAAATCGACATCTTCGGCAATAAAAACACCTGGATTCTGACCATTATCTACCTCATGACCTTTGGCGCGTTCTCCGGGTTTGCCGCCCAACTTGCCCTGCTGATTAACAATACTTTCGGCGCGGATTCCCCGTTCAAGGATGAGTACATTAATCTTCCCCGCGGCGCAGCCTACGCATTCTTAGGCCCGCTGATTTCGGCACTGGTCCGGGCCGCCTGGGGTCCATTATGTGACAAGTTTGGTGGGGCCATCTGGACGTTCATTTCCGGTGTGGGCATGACGGTCTTCACCGCCATTGCCGCGCTATTCCTCAAGCCGTCCGACCCGAACGAGTTCAACTGGTTCTTGGCCGCCATGCTCATCATGTTCTTCTTTACCGGCATAGGGAACGCGGGCACATTCAAGCAAATGCCCATGATTCTCCCCCGTCGACAAGCAGGCGGCGTGATCGGCTGGACCAGTGCAATCGCCGCTTTCGGCCCGTTTATTGTCGGCGTGCTGCTCTCTGCCATGGCCCCCACCACATTCTTCTGGGGTTGCGTCGCATTCTTCGCCTTCGCTACCGCACTGACCTGGATTTATTACGCCCGGCCCGGTGCGCCATTCCCCGGTTAATCTCTGGTTATCGCAGCAAGCCACGTATCAGC
Source organism: uncultured Corynebacterium sp. (assembly GCA_915275065.1). GTDB lineage: Bacteria > Actinomycetota > Actinomycetes > Mycobacteriales > Mycobacteriaceae > Corynebacterium. The sequence goes on from CAJZGD010000008.1 coordinate 13,616, forward strand.
CCAGTGCTGGCCGATCATCGGCCGGCACGCTTACGATAACCGGCTTCTAACTTCATAGTCGTTATAACAGAAAGGTCAACGTACCGTGACAATGACTGACTCACCACGCACGGACAACGTCAATCCCTTATTTAAACTCGGTAGTTTTGTGCGCCGCGGCACCACCGGGAAGGAAGGTCAGCAGATTTTCCTTCAGGGCGGCCGGCAGGCGGACGTGTTTTACCGGGATCGTTGGGCGTTCGACAAAGTAGTGCGATCCACGCACGGTGTGAACTGTACCGGCTCGTGTTCCTGGAAGGTGTACGTCAAAGACGGCGTCATCACCTGGGAGTCGCAGGCGGTGGATTACCCCACGACCGGCCCGGACATGCCCGAGTATGAGCCCCGCGGCTGCCCCCGCGGCGCATCGTTCTCCTGGTATACCTACTCCCCCACCCGGATTCGGCACCCCTACGCCCGCGGCGTGCTGGTGGACATGTTCCGGGAGGCCAAAAAGCGCCTGGGCGACCCGGTGCTGGCTTGGCGGGACATTGTGGAGGACCCGAAGAAACGCAACGCTTATGTGTCGCAGCGCGGCAAGGGCGGGTTGATTCGGATCCCCTACGACGAGGCAATCGAAATGGCGGCGGCGGCACACGTGTACACGCTGCGCCAATACGGCCCGGACCGCATTGCCGGGTTCACCGTTATCCCCGCCATGTCGCAGGTTTCCTACGGCGCGGGCACGCGGTTCCTGCAGCTCATTGGTGGTGTGGCCCTGTCCTTCTATGACTGGTATGCGGACCTGCCGCCGTCGTCACCGCAAACGTTCGGTGACCAAACCGACGTGCCGGAATCCGGTGACTGGTTTAACTCTTCGTACCTGATTATGTGGGGTTCGAACATTCCGGTGACCCGCACCCCGGACGCCCACTTCATGGCGGAGGCTCGCTACAGCGGCACGAAGGTTGTGGTGGTGTCCCCGGACTTTGCGGACAACACCAAGTTCGCCGACGAATGGTGCCGCCTGGCCCCCGGCACCGATGGGGCGTTGGCCATGGCCATGGGGCACGTCATCTTGTCGAAATTCCATGTGGGCAAGAAGGAACCGTTCTTCTTGGACTACATGCGGCGGTTCACGGACGCCCCGTTCCTCATCACCTTGGATGATCGGGGCGACGGCACCTACACCCCGGGGAAGTTCCTCACCGCGTCGAATGTCTCCGACCCGGCGCTGAAGAACAGCCCCAATGCCACACACCGGCTGCTGATGATGCAGAAGGACGGCACGATTGTGGACCCGGGCGGCACCCTGGCTGACCGCTACGGTGAAGAGGGCATGGGCAAGTGGAACCTGAACCTGGATGATGTGGACCCGATCATGTCGGTGGCCGAGGCCGGGGCGGAGGAATCTGTGGAGTTGCTCCTGCCACGGTTCGACCTGTCGGACTATAAGAACGACAAGGAAGGCTCCGTGGGCGCGGGGATCGTGCACCGTGGCGTGCCGATCATGCACTACGATGGGCACCTGGTCACCACGGTGTTCGACGTGATGCTGGCGCACTACGGGGTGAACCGGGAGGAGCTGAATCTGCCGGGGTCTTGGCCGAAAGACTTCAACGATCCTGATGAGGTGGGCACGCCGGCCTGGCAGGAAGAGTTGACCGGGGTGCCGGCGGTGCAGGCCATCCGTATCGCCACGGAGTTCGCCCGTAACGCCATTGATTCGAAGGGGCGTTCGCAGATCATCATGGGTGCGGGCGTGAACCACTATTTCCACGCGGACTCCACCTACCGGACGTTCCTGGCATTGACCAGCATGTGCGGCACCCAGGGGGTGAATGGCGGCGGCTGGGCCCACTATGTGGGCCAGGAGAAGCTGCGGGCCATGAACGGGTGGGCACAGTATGCGTTTGCCACGGACTGGTCGCGGCCGCCGCGGCAAATGATCACCACCGGGTTCTATTACCTCACCACGGACCAGTGGCGGTACGACAATACGAAGGCTGCCCGCATGGCCAGCCCGTTGGCGAATCGCGGCACCGTGGGCAATAAGTCCACGGCGGACACCCTGGTTGAGGCCATGAAGCGGGGCTGGATGCCGAGCTACCCGCAGTTCGACCGTAACCCATTGGTCATCACGCAGGAAGCAAAGGACAAGGGGGTTCCGGTTGCGGAATACATTGTGGATGAGTTGACGAATGGTAATTTGCATTTTGCCTGCGAGGACCCGGATAATCCAGTCAACTATCCCCGGATTTTGTTGAACTGGCGCACGAACCTATTGGGGTCGTCGGCGAAGGGCACGGAGTTTTTCCTCCGCCACATGCTTGGCATTGATTCCGATGCGACGACGGAAGAGATCAAGCCGGAGGAGCGCCCGGAGTCGATCAAGTGGCGTGACGAGGCGCCCCAGGGCAAGCTGGATTTGATGCTCACCACGGATTTCCGTAACACGTCAACAACGTTGAGTTCGGACATTGTGCTGCCCGCCGCAACCTGGTACGAGAAGCACGACATGTCGTCGACGGACATGCACCCCTACCTGCACTCATTCAATGCGGCGATTAATCCGCCGTGGGAGGCCCGCACCGATTTTGAGGTGTTCCGGGACCTGTCGGCGAAGCTGTCGGAGTTGGCCGTCTCGTGGCTGGGCACCCAGCAGGATGTGGTGGCCGCGCCGCTGGGGCATGATTCTCCAGACGAATTGAACATGCCGAACGGTATTGTGCCGAACCTGGATGAGACCGGGCTGATCCCGGGTAAGACCATGGCGAAGCTGGTGCCGGTGGATCGGGATTACACGAAGGTGTATGAGAAGTGGATGCACATTGGTCCGCTGTCGGCGAAATTGGGCACGGGTGTGCACGGCACGCCGTTTAACGTCGAAAAGCAGGTGGAGGAGCTGCGGGGCATCAATGGGGAGTCCATGACGGAGTCCGCCGGTATGCGGCCAAACCTGGACACGGCGACGAAGGCGATCGACATGATTTTGCACATGTCGGGTGTGTCCAACGGCGAGGTTGCGGCCAATGGGTTCGCCAACCAGGCGAAACGCACCGGCAACGAGAAGCTACTAGAGCTTGTCGACGACGTTGCGGGCGTACGCATCAACTGGGACATGATTAAGGAGCGTCCCGCCGAGGTCATCACCTCCCCCGAGTGGACCGGCGTGAAGAAGGGCGGGCGGCGTTATACCGCGTTCTCACTCAATGTTGAATACAACCGGCCGTTTAACACGCTGTCCGGCCGCATGCACTACTACCTGGATCACGACTGGTTCATGGACTATGGTGAATCGTTGCCCATGTTCCGGCCACCGTTCGACCATTTCCATATCAATGGGGAACACGCCCCGGGGTTGACGCTGCAAGGCCAGGACGGCAACCCGGAGGTGACCGTGCGGTATTTGACCACGCATAATAAGTGGTCAATCCACTCGCAGTACTACGACAACCTGCATGTGCTTTCCATTTCCCGCGGCGGCCAGGTGATCTGGATGTCCGACAAGGACGCCGAAAAGATCGGGGTCAAGGACAACGAATGGATCGAAGCATATAACCGCAATGGTGTGGTGTCGGCGCGGGCGATTGTGTCCCACCGTATCCCCGAGGGCACGGTGTTCATGAATCACGCGCAGGAACGCACCGCCGGCACCCCCATCAATGAGTTCACTGGGCGCCGCGGCGGCACCCATAACTCCCTCACCCGCATCATGATTAAGCCCATCCACGTTGCCGGTGGTTATGGGCATCTCACCTATGGTTTCAACTACATCGGCCCAACCGGTAACAACCGGGACGAGGTCACCCGCATTCGGCGGCGTTCCCAGGAGGTTCGTTACTCATGAAAGTCATGGCTCAAATCGCAATGATTATGAACCTGGACAAGTGCATCGGCTGTCACACCTGCTCGGTGACCTGTAAGCAGGCGTGGACTAACCGCGAAGGCACGGAATACATTTGGTTCAATAATGTGGAAACCCGCCCCGGCGTTGGCTACCCCTATGGTTGGGAAAACCAGGACAAGTGGGAGGGCGGGTGGACGCTCACCAAGTCCGGGAAGCTTACTCCCCGGTCCGGCGGCCGGTTGAAGAAGCTCGCCACCATTTTCCACAACCCGAAGCTGCCCACCATCGAGGACTATTACGAGCCGTGGACCTACGAGTACGAAAAGGTGCTTTCGGCGCCGGCGGGGCAGAAAACCCAGCCCACGGCCCGGCCAGTGTCGCAGCTGGATGGCAAGCCCATCGACACGATCTCGTGGTCTTCCAACTGGGACGATAACCTGGGCGGCAGCGGCGCCACCATGGATGACGACCCGGTGCTAAAAACCATGAACACGCAGGTGAAGAAGCAGATTGAAGACACCTTCATGTTTTACCTGCCCCGCATTTGTGAGCATTGCTTGAACCCCACCTGCGTGTCGTCGTGCCCGTCGGGGGCCATGTATAAGCGCACCGAGGACGGCATTGTGCTCGTGGATCAGGACCGGTGCCGCGGGTGGCGCATGTGCGTGTCCGGCTGCCCCTACAAGAAGGTGTATTTCAACCACAAGACCGGCAAGGCGGAAAAGTGCACCCTGTGCTACCCGCGCCTCGAAGTGGGCCAGCCGACCGTGTGTTCAGAAACCTGCGTGGGCCGACTGCGGTATTTGGGCGTGGTGCTTTACGACGCCGACAAGGTGGCCGAGGCGGCCGCCACCAAGGATGAGCATGCGCTCTTCCAGGCCCAAAAGGATCTGATTCTCAACCCGCACGACCCGCGGGTGGTGGCTGCGGCCGAGGCGGAAAACATTCCGCACTCGTGGATTGATGCCGCCCAAAACTCCCCGATTTGGGATCTCATCTTCAAATATGAGGTGGCGGTGCCCCTGCACCCGGAGTACCGGACCCTGCCCATGGTGTGGTACATTCCGCCGCTGTCCCCCATTGTTGAGGCGGTGACCAGCACTGGTAACGATGGGGAGGACCATAAGATTCTCCTGTCGGCGATTTCGAACATGCGCATCCCCCTGGACTACCTGGCCGGCTTGTTCACCGCCGGCGACCCGGTGCCGGTGGAGAAGGTGTTGCGGCGGCTGGCGGCAATGCGTTCCTACATGCGGGACATTAACTTGGGCAACGAGCCGCAGGAGGAGATCGCCCAAGCTGTGGGCATGACCGGTGCGGACATGCGCAACATGCATCGCCTGCTGGCCATTGCTAAATACGATGACCGGTATGTGATCCCCACCGCGTCCCCGGAGACGCCGCGGGGCATTGCGTCCCTGCCATCGTTCAATGGGGTAGATCCCTCGGCCACCGTGGCCGAATTCCACGGCCTGGGCGAAGGCGCCCCCGAGGCCTGCCACGCCGGTGTGGGCGCCGGGGGCGGCAGCGGGACGATCAGCCTGACGTCGTGGACGCCGGGCGAGGTGCCGCGCTCCATGTTCCCGAAGTCAAGCTCAGCCTCATCGGAGACCACATCATCATGAAACCCGGAGACCGCAGCCACACTGGAGTGATCCCCACCCCCACCGAGCCGATTGCCATGTCGGAGGCGCAGCGTCGGGCCCTGTTTATGATGGCATCCGTGCTGTTGGACTACCCGGATAACGGGTGGGAGCACAAGCTCCGGGTGGTACACGAGCAGGCGGCAACGCTGCCGACAGGCGTCGAAAAGCTCCTGCAACCATTCTTCGCGTTCGCCTATCAACAGGGGCAGCGGGGTTTGGAGGAACACTATGTGAGCACTTTCGACCAACGCCGCCGCTGCTCGCTTTTTCTCACCTATTACGCGGTGGGAGACACTCGCCAGCGTGGGGCGGCGATCTGGGCGTTTAAGGAAGCGCTGGAATCCATGAGTTTCACCATGCAGCGCGACGAACTGCCGGACCATCTGTGCGTGGTGTTAGAGGCCGCCGCCTTGGCCGACGACCAGTCGCACAGCATGGCCTGTGGCATGCTTTCCGCACACCGGGACGGCATCGAGGTGCTCCGCACCGCACTGGAGCACGCCGGGTCGCCGTATGCCGGCGTTGTCACGGCGATCTGCGCGGCACTGCCGCCGATCGACGATGCCACCCGGGAGAACTTTTTAGAACTTATCCGCAGCGGCCCACCCGCTGAAGTGGTGGGAATCGAATCGCCGCTCCCCTTCCCCACCTCACAACCCGGCTATTAGGCCGGATACCTTGAAGGACTAATCATGAGCTCACTGCAAATTTTCCTGTGGGTCGCCTTCCCCTGGTTGGCTATCGTCGCCTGCATCGTCGGCGTCGTCTGGCGGTGGCGCACCGACCAGTTCGGATGGACCACCCACTCCTCACAAATCTACGAGTCGAAACTGCTACGCCTCTCATCACCGCTCTTCCACTACGGCATGCTGTTTGTCTTCGCCGGACATATCATGGGCTTAGCGTTCCCCAAGGAATTCACCCGGGCCGTCGGGTTGGATGATCACACATACCACCTGGTTGCCACAATCCCCGGCACGATTGCCGGCATCGCCGCGGTCCTTGGGCTAATCGGACTCATCATCCGAAGGTTTGTCAACCGCACAGTGCGGATGCACACCTCCCGGTCCGATAAGGTCATGTACCTGCTGCTCACCGTGGCCATCATGTCCGGGTTTATCGCCACCGTGTCCACCCAGGTGTTCGGGGGCCCGCACGGCTATGACTACCGGGAAACGATCTCCCCGTGGCTGCGGGAACTGTTTATCCTCAACCCCATGCCGGAGCTGATGGAGGAAGTCCCGTGGCAGTTCAAGCTGCACGTTTTCTCCGGGTTCCTGCTGTTGGCGGTGTGGCCGGCAACCCGACTGGTGCACGCGCTCTCCGCACCGGTGGGATATGTGACCCGCCCCTATGTGGTGTACCGGTCCCGGGATATCCGTACCCAACCGGCCCGGCAGCACACCGCGTGGGAGCCGGTGCGCACCAATAAGCACCAGCCGACGGAGGAAGCCCGCTGGTCGGGGGCGTAGTCTCAGAAACCTTATTGAGGGAAATTTCAGGTGGGGTTCAGGCTTAATTCCAGATTAATAACAACCTGCGTGAAGGCTTAACTTCCACCTGCTACCCCCGTATCATGGATAATTGAACCGATACAGTTCCCCTCATGTGGGGTCATTCCCAAGGAATCTCGGGCGTATCGTCATGGAAAAATTCCGATCTTCTACCTGGTCAAGAAAGGATCTCTCACGATCATGAAGAAACTTTTCGTTGTCGTCACCGCAGCAGTATCCTGCGTTGCACTTCTCACTAGCTGTGCACAATCGAGCACATCGTCGCGGCATTCCAAGGCGGCAGCCAGCCGCTCGGCCGCAGCCAGCAAATCAGCTGCCGCAAGCAAGTCCGCCCAGGCCAGCGGTGACGTGACCAAGGTTTCCGCCCCCTCCCTCACTCTGTTTGCCGCCGCCTCCACCCGGGTCCTCAACGATGAGCTCCAGGCACTACCGGAGTTGGCAGACACCAAGATAACGTTCAACAACGATGGCTCCCCTTCCTTGGTGCAGCAGATCGAGGACGGCGGCCCGGCGGACGTGCTGGTCACCGCTGACGAGAAGAACATGCAGAAAGCCGTGGATGCCGGCCTGGTCGACACCCCCGTAACGTTGGCTACGAACTCCATGGTGTTGGTGGTTCCGAAGGATAACCCGAAGAAAATTAAGTCTTGGGACGATTTCGTGAAGACCAAGAACTCCGCCACGGTGGTCACCTGCGACCTGGATGTTCCCTGCGGTAACGTGGCCGACCAGGTGTTGAAGGAAAACGAGGTTGAGGTGGAGCCCGCATCCCTGGAGACCTCCGTGTCCAACGTGTTGGGCAAGGTGACCTCGGGTGAGGCCGACGCCGGCTTCGTGTACGCCACCGATGCCGCAGCCGCCGGCGATGCGGTGACCGCCATTGAAATCCCGAACGCCCAGAAGCACCGCAATAAGATTCTGGCCGCAGTGGTGAAGTCTTCCACCCAGCAGGAAGGCGCCACTCAGCTCATTGACCTGCTGAAGTCGCAGAAGGTTGCCGAATTGTGGAAGACCCACGGTTTTGAGTCAGCCTCCTAGGAGTTTTCCGCACTCTTCCACACCGCTAGCACGCCCCATCACCATCCCGGGTGTGCTAGCGGTGTTGGCGTTTTTCGGGTGCGCGTTTTTACTCCTGCCTTTGGCTGCCCTGGCAACCCGCGTCTCCTGGGACACTCTATGGGATACGCTGCTGGAGCCAGCCACCCAAACACTGTTAGACATCACCCTGCGGTCGGCGCTATACGCTACGATCATCACGGTGCTTATTGGCGTACCAATGGCCATCATGCTGCAACGACTGCGCCGAGGCTCGCAGCTGGTGCGCATCCTTATCCTCCTACCGCTGGCCATGCCGCCGGTGGTGGCCGGGTTGTCGCTCACGGCGCTATTGGGTCGGCGAGGAATCACCGCCCCCATTCTCAACGCTCTTGGGCTGCAGTTTGCGTTCGCGTTCGCCGGCGTGGTGGTGGCACACATATTTATCGCACTACCCTTCGTGGTCATCACGGTGGATGCGGCGCTGCGCCAAATCGACCGGGAGGTGTTCGACTCGGCCGCGGGCATTGGCCTGTCCCCGTGGCAGGTGCTGTGGCGGATCACGCTGCCCACCCTAAGACCTGCGATCGTGACCGGCACCGGCCTGGCGTTTGTTCGCTCCCTCGGCGAGTTCGGCACCACCCTCACCTTCGCCGGATCGCTGCCGGGCACGACCCGCACCATGCCGGTCGGCATTTACCTGGCCCGGGAAACCGACCCCACCGATGCCTATAATCTTGCGGCCATCCTGATTCTTTTGGCGCTCCTGGTGCTGCTGTCCACGGGTATTTTCGCTATGCGACGCATCCCTAAACCGGTGGCCCGCACCATCACGGACCTCGACACCGACTCGCTGCGTGACCTTTGCGCTCCCACCCACCTGGCGCCGGACATCACCGTCAATGGCGTCACCTTTCACTCCGGCCAGGTGACCGCCCTGGTAGGCCCCAATGGGTCCGGCAAGACCACGCTCTTGGGCCAGATCGGCGGCCGTCTTACCGGCGGGCAGGTGGTTTTGGG
>CAJZGD010000009.1 GCA_915275065.1 uncultured Corynebacterium sp.
CCCCGCGCACGCGGGGAAAACGCGTGAACGCTTGTTCGATCCGTTCGTGAAGGGGGAACATCCCCGCGCACGCGGGGAAAACCCTTATTGACGTGCGGTTCCTCGTTCCTGAGGGTCATTTTACATTCGATTTTGTTTTTCTGCACCGTGGGGGTTCCATGGAATCCCCCTGCAGCTCCCTCCTTTCTGAGTGTTTTAGTGCCCGAATCGTCGTTTACGGCCAGCTCGGGACCAGCCTGCTTTCGGCTTACGGCTGCGCTTTTTGGTGGGACGGTGGATGACTTTTAATCCTTCGCAGTCAATGACTTCCCAGTTATGGTTGTGGACTCGGAAATCATAGCCTTGCTCTAGTTGGCGGCTGGTGAACGTCATGATTGCCCTACCAGATTTGCATTCCTCAACGACTAGTTCCCAGAGCTTATCGCGGATACGGGAGTTGACCTTGCCGACGAACGTTCCGGGGGCCACCTCGGTGAGCCACCTGGTGAGGTGGCCTCGGAGCGATTCGGGGCATGCTGCGAGCACTATGGTAATCATGATGCATCGGTGGCGTAGTTATAGCCTCCGGGAACCGGATCATCTTCTGTTGGATCCCATAGTGCAAGCAGTCCCTCTTCATACCAATTGTCATCATCGGCATCGGGGGTTTGTTGCAGCAGAATGGTTTTGATGTCTCGGACGATCCGATTACCTAGTTTTTCCTGCTTGAATTTGTCACGGCATGCTCGGCGAACATAGCTTGGTAACTCATCTTGCGGAAAATCGTTGTCTCGCATAGCAGCTGCGGCTTCGAAAGCGATAGGGATTGTTATGTCGGCCTTGTATAGATCTGCAATGTCATAGACAAATGCGCGATCGTGGCCGCAGTGGAAAACCCCTAACCCTGGGGCGCATCCCAGTGCAACAATAGCCGCATGGGTGAGACCATAGAGGCTTGTGTGAGCAGCTGATAATGCCATGTTGATGGGGTCGCCACCAGCGAAATCATCTATGTCGTACTGTCGCTTGTTCCAGATGACACCATACTTTTTCGACATTTGGGCATAGATGCGCTTGACTCGTGCCCCTTCCCGGCCACGCAATTGCTGCATGGTGAGTTTGGAGGTGTCTTCACCAGGCCACCGCATGCCATACATGGTGCGGGCGGCAATCATCCGCATTTGTTGATTGCTGACGATTTTTGCCTGTGCCTCAAGGAGTTTCGTGCCTCGGCCGATGGGGCGGCCATGCGCATAATAGCGGACGCCTTCCTCACCAACCCAGATCACGCACATTCCAGAATCGGCGACCACACACATGGCTTGGTGCGTGATTTTTGTTCCCGGACCAAGCATGAGTACCGATAGTGTTGCACTAGGTATGTGCAACACTCCGTCCGCATTGGTGGCGGTGAGCGCCGACGAATCTTTCTCAATGATGCAGTGCTCAAGGTAAAGAAACGAGATCCGATCCGATGCCCGAACTAGGCTGCCGGGCGAGGTGGGACGCATTCCTGGAATAGATTTCATGGCAGTTATCCACGATATGGGGCCAGCGTGAGCAAGCCCAGTCCGTACGCTTTGCCCTTGCCGACACCCTTGGTGAGAGCGTCGTAAAGCAAAGTTGGGTCAGTAACCGTGAGTACACCATCAAACTGGCATTTCAACAGGGATACGCCGCTGCTGTTTTCGTGTTTGAAGCTGTACTGCTGCGACTTGGTGACCATAAACGTGGGCTGGGTGTCATCCCCGGCGGAAAACCCCAGGCGCGGCGCTCGATCAAGCAACCACCGAATCTGCTGGTCTTCCTTGACTAGCGGGATTCGCTGCTGCTTATTTTTCTCGTTTCGGCGCGACAATACCGGATTGGCGGTGAGCCGGAACTGGTATTGTTGCCCCGTCATGAGCCGGTCGAGAAGCAGCGTGTAGTCACGGGTCTCCCACGTGGGATGCCCAGAGTTTGGCCAGCCAGCCTGCTCCGCAATGGGTTCGAAGGAGGGTTTTCGGTCGCTGACCACCCACAATGTCACCTTGTCGCCGATGCGTTCCAGCCGCCATAATGTTCGGGGGTTGCCGTCACTATCGTGGGGTGGGAACGACGATTCGATAGCCGCGTGCATTGTTTGTGGTGCAGAGAGGAATTTTGCGGTTCCCCGCCGGCGTGGATTGAGCGGCATACGACTTAAATAGTGCATCAGGAGTCACCTCCAATCAGGGCAAAGGGGTCATGGTTATTATGGTCATCGTTTCCTACACCATCTGGGTTATCAATCCAGGTGAATCGGTGCCGGACCGGACGGAGTTCATGCTGCCGGGCTCGTTGGGTAAACCGTACCGGTAGGTCCCGAATAAACTCGTCCGGGGTTTCGCTAGCCGGACAATCTTGCGAAATCGCCAGTTGGAGTTTTTTCGGCTGCCGCCGGCGATACCAGTTGGATGCCAACCATGGGTGGCTATCTAACGCCTCGTCAAGCGTCTGGTCGGCGAGCCCAATGACTAGCTTGCTTGCCGGGGGACAGGAGCGACGCCCTAAAAATAGTGGGTATTTCGGTGTGGCAATATTCTCGGACAACCCGGTTAGGAAATCCTTCTCGCCCTCGATGGCAACCAGGAATCGGGCGTCTGCAAGGTAATACCGCCAGGTCAAAGCCTTGGCTTTGCCCGTACGCCAGTCCTTCTCGGTCTGGAAATCCTCCAAGATCTGGCCAGCTTGGTCGATGCGTACTCCCACCGTGAGTCCTGCCAGATCGGCCAGGTCCGCCGAGCGGGAACGTCCCTGGGCTGCGGCAAGTAACCCAATGATGCCGCTCTTTGTCGGTTCCCGCCGGGTATCCCGGTAGTTAAACCGAGAGGAAGCACCCCAGGCCTGCAAGGGGGCCGAAAAATTCAACAATAATACCGTCATGGCTTAAACATCTTCGCTATCGGTGGCCCCGGTGTCGGAGCCTGCGGCAGCTTCGGCGAACGCAACAAGCTCATCCAGTGTTGCCTTCTCGCCGAAATCATCCAGGTTTGTGGCTTTCACCGCAGAACCAGTGGCCAGGTAGCGGGTATTCGGCTGTGACCCATAAGCAGCATCGGCGTTCGCCGCGTATTCGGCCAATCGTTTGACGGCTTCGGTCATGCGACCCGATTGTGCGGTGATTGCATCTTCGAACGCATCAACGAATGAAACCGGTTGGTCGTCACGGATCGACACGGCGAAAAACTCCGGCCGGGTACGGTTCGCAAATGTGTTCTGCTTACCGGTAGGCATGGAGACTGCGAACGCCCGGGTAAAAGCAGCCAAAGCCTTGGCCGCAGCCTCTGCCGAACCCAGGTTTGCGATTAGCGCCGGCACGTTGATGGTGGCATACCGGTAATACGTTGACGAATTGAATTCCAGGGTTCCGATCATGCCGGCCCCAGCATTATCCTCCGGGGCATTATCATCAACGGCGGTGAAATAGTCGAACTCGGCATCCAGCGGGTGCACACTGATGGCGTGCGCAACCTGGCAGCAGGCGTCAGCGTTCAGATCCGGGGCGTCGGCGATCATGCGGCCAAACAGGGCCACATCGTATGCGTGATCGTCGGTGAATGCTTGTTTGACCAGCTTCTTGTCGAATTTCCCATCATTATTGGCATAGGCATCAATGGCCAGGGCAGCGAGGGCCTCAATTTGGCTGCGGCCCAAAAACACCAGGTATTCCGTCAATGGTTTTGCCGGTGCCATATCGCCGTCCTTGGATTTTTTCGGTTTTGCCATTTTCAGCCCGGCAGCCTTGAGCACTTCCACGGCCATGGTTTCTGCCTCGGCTGCATACTCCGGGTCCTGTTCGACGATTGATGCGGCGATGCGCTCGACCGCGCGGAGCGTGCGTTCACCTAGTTCGGCAGGGTCGACCAGCTCCTCAAATTCCCGGCGGATGGCGCGTTTCCACGATTGGGATGACACACGGGCACGGCGGGTTCCCCCGAAGACCGTGGATTTGGGGGAACCGGAATCGTCACGGTTGAGGTTGGCGGGGCCAGTGGATTGCAGCGCATGAAAATCGATGTAGTAGGACATGAGTGAGACTCCTTATTTTTGAGAGGTTACGGGGATGGGGGATTGGTACAGTTGGCGAGCCCAGTTAAGCTGTACCGCTTTACGACGCCCAGGGTCCTGGAAGTAATACAGGTCTTTAGCGAGTGCGCCATAGTCCAAAGTGATACTGTCCTGGGTGCGGAACAGCTTAATGAGGGAACGCAGATGATGCGCCACACCCTCTATTGTTTGGCTTTGCACCATGGCGGTAAACCGTCGGTACAGGGAACTATCAAACAGTTCGGTGCCTGTCGCGGTGGCAAATTCCCGCACCGCGGTGCCAAGAGTTCGCGGCCGCGAACCCTTCTCCGTTTTCACATGGACACCATGCCGTTTTGATTGCTGGTGCACGGCATACAGCGTGAGCGTGAGAAACGCCGCTTGTTCACCCCGGGTGGGGTTTTGTTCCTTCATATCAATGAGGGATTCCGGGAATGACTCGTCGTAAAGCACATCCCAGGTTTCCGGTGAATCACCAATGCTGCGATTGGCAACGTGGCGGAGTGTGGCGAGACGCTCCTTCGCCCACGATGAATTATCCTTATATCCGTCTTGCAGCTTTCCCACGGTGTGGTAAATGTATGCTGCAAGATCATTACTTTTCGATGACATTACTCTCCTTCACTAGTCGGTGATTGAGCCTGGGGAAGTGCCTTATAGATGCGGCCACGGAACCATACTTCCACCTGGCCAATGCTGTAGATGGTTTCGCTCCCATTCGGATTGCTGATCTTCCGGCCGGTCCAGGCGGCAGGTGACGCCTCGTGCGCAATGCGTCGCCCCTCCGTGAGCATGGTGTCGCGCAACCAATCGGTCCACTCCTGCAGCTGCTGTTGGGCATCAGCCTGGGAGATGGACAACTTGCTCAACCATTCACGGAACCGCTGGTCGATCAGGGCATAGGCGGCTGCCCGGGCTTTGTTTGCGGCAGCGTCGGGGGATTCCTTGCTGTTGACTTCGCAGCGGCGTACATCGGCGGCAAATTTTCCCAGCTCCTTCGCTGCCGTTATTGCGTGCTCCACAGCACGTTCGGCAATATCTCGCAGTTCCTCGCCTTCATCAATGATTGCTAACAGGCCGGGGAACGTGAGGCTGTCGTGGGCGACGGTGCTATAGACCGCGCTTTGTGCCCCATAAATCATGGAGGTGACATCCACCGTGATTCGAAAATCCTTAGGCAGCGGATTGCCAATGCGTTCGGCCAATTGCATGATGGTGTGCGGCGGCATGGCACTGGGAAGCTTATCCTTACTGTTGCGCTGCTCAATCGTCACGTAGCCACCGGTTTGTCCCTGGGGGAGGAGCGAACTCAGGCCACGCCACAGTGCCTCACCTGGGTTGAGCGTTTTTGGCATATAGATATGCCGTTTCGCTTTCTTCGACTGTGGATCGGAATAACGCCAGGGGGTCATGGTCTCGTTATCGTACTGCGAGAGATAATCTACCGGATCCCCATTACACACCAGCACCTTATCAATGGCCGAACCATTGTTATGCAGGAGAATCCGCCGCTGCGGCCACGTGCACAACCCAATCTGCCCATTCACGTGGGCGTTCTTGCGGGCGGCTGACGTGAGTGGCGCCTCCTCCCAGATGGGGAGATCGCTGTCTGGCTCACATTCAAAAAACTGTGGGGAAACATAATTGAGCAACAAGGTTTCCTTGAGATTTTTCCCCTTGATGACCGTGCAGCCCAACCATCCCAGCCAGCCGATTCCAATAGGATACCCCTTGCCGCCCTTGACTCGACTATCGCCCACGGCCCCGGATTTAATGCCGGAATAATCAAAATTCTGGGTGTGGATTAACCACTGGGCAGCCTTGGCGTACGACAACTCCGTATTGGGATCGGATTGCACAAACAAGGCGTCTTCCTTGGGGCTATCCGCAATGATCTGCCCTAGGCCATTCCACACACCCTTGGCATTACGCAGGCCCGGGGTTTGCAGGAATGGTTTTTCGGTATCTAGCAGGTCAAATCGGTCAGAAACGGAGTCAAGATAGTCGGTGATTGCATCCATTGGGAGGGTGTCATCCTCCCATAATTCTGCCCAATAATCTGAATCTTCTGCCATATCCTCATCAATACTGCGGCGGAGAATCGCCAACAGGGTGCGGAAAATTGCCACATTCACGGTGGGTAGGTCACAGGCGAGCGCTTGAATGTCATGTGCGTCGGCAAAAACATCCTCGATGCCAACCTCGGCAACCGAACCATCGGCGTAGATAACCGGTATCCACGGTTCGGTGAGCAGGTTGAAACTATCTGCCATAATTCACTCCTTTGAAAAATGATGATTTCAATTTAAAAAAACATCGTAGAAATGTCAATGGATTATTCGTTATCCTCACCACTTTCGGGGGTATCTTTGGTGACTATCATGCCCTGGTCCCGAGAGTATTGAAACGTGAGACCAGCAAGTTTCGCCTTGAGGTCCTGATCCACAGGCAAAAACAACTGACCACTCAACCATTTGTTTCGCAGCAAGGAATACACCTCGGACTCGTCGAGGACTTCTCCCTCCAACTCATCCAATAACTGTTCGCCCAATTTCCCCTGCAATACCCACTGCGGTAACGACACGGTGGTACGGGCTAACGCGCGGGAGAAATCGTCGTCAAGCGGAAAACCGAAATCAATGGGCTCATCGGCATGTTCGGGCGCAAATTCCAGCGTGCGGAACCCGGTATCGGTATCTCGAATAACAATCACTTCCAAGCTGTTTTCGATGTCACGCACCTGGGCCTGGCCATGGGTCTCGTCCCGAGCATTCAACGCTCCCTGCTTCTTCGACCACAGTGGCTCCGATGCTGGCTTCGGGAAGAGGAACGTTTTTGCCCGACTTTCCTGATCCTGCCGCAATGCTTGCGCCTGCTCCTCCGCCAAATTCCACTCGTCCGCCCATGCCTGCGGATACGTGACATCCGGGTCATACGTCATTCGCACCAGTGGTGCCACATCATCAGGAGACGTAATAACCGAGCCATGCAGCAATAACGTATTCAACGTGCGCAATAAAATGCTGGCACCATATACCGCGCACGAGCCCTTATCCAGCTCTGGAACCTCCTCGGGGGCTGGTTGCGTGTAGCCAGAAACGTACAGCATTGCCGTGGCAAACTCCGCCGGTCGTGACTCACGAGGCCGATTATGCCGATGCAACCGGCCCGCCCGCTGCAACAACAAATCCATCGGGGCAAGATCACTGAACATACAATCGAAATCAAGATCCATCGACTGCTCAATTACCTGCGTGGATACCACAATCAAACTCTTTGGCCGATCGGGCGCGTCCGGCCCCAACCGAGCTACCAAATCCTTCTCAATCCGCCGCCGTTCAAACGCCAGGAACCGCGAATGAATCAACACCACTTCCACATTAACTCGCGCGCTGATCTCCGCATACACTTCCTGTGCCCGCCGCACCGTATTACACACCACCCCAATGCAGCCGCCAAACCGTGACTGGCCCACCACCTGCTCAACCACATCATCAATGAACTCCACCATAAACACCTGTCGGCGTCCACTCGGTTCCAGCGGATAAAACTCCATCCCCGTAGCCCCAGCCACACTAATCAGCGGATAGCTGGCCTGCGACTTCGCCTCATCCTTATCCACCTGCTGCGCTTTTGCCCGATAACTTATCGACGCACTCCGCGCCGCCCCCATCCGATAAGCCGTGAGCAATTGGGCTCGACGCGCTGGATCTAGAGTGGCCGATAGTGCAATCACCGGTACCCCTAACGCGCCCAACCAAGTGATAATCCGGTCTAAATACACCGACATGTATGAATCCGCCGCATGGATTTCATCGAGCACGATGATCTTATTGGTGAATCCCAGGTGTCTCAGCGCCAGGTGCTTCGATCGTAACGCACCAAATAACACCTGGTCGATGGTGCCAATGGTGAAATCCGAGAGCGTGCTGGTCTTCCGGCCGGTAAACCACCAGTGCGGTTGAATTACGGCTTCCTTGTCGTGAAGATCGTCATCGTAAATACTTCCGAAACTATCATCAGCATGATGAAACAGGCTCTGATATTCCTCATTGAACTGGGCCTTACTGTGGCTGAGCACCAGGCTAGAGCGCATGCCCGCGGGGAGCCGATTATCCAACCATCGCAACAGTCGTGGCAACATGGCGTCCGACGTGGCACACGTGGGCAGCGCCACGGTCACCCCGCTAAACCCCAACCTGGCAGCCAAAATCTCCGCGGCAGCAAGTGCTGCCTCTGTCTTCCCCTCCCCGGTGGGAGCCTCAATCAGTAACAGGCTTGGCCCGGCTACCTGCTTGGCGATCTCCATGGCGGTGTTCTGGACTGGGCGGGCGGATGCGCCCTCGGGGAGCGCGAAGCTTGTGGCGAATAGCTCCTGGTTATCTTTCGGTTCTGCGGGCTGCCACCTGCGGGGAAAGCGAAGGCGTTGAAGAGCGAACTGTGCCCGGTCCCAGCTGCTGCGGGTGTCGTCAAGCGGGAAGAACGTTTGGTTTGAGGCGATCCAGTCGCTCATAATGAGAAACCCGGTGAGCACCATTTGCGCTGGTTGGGTGAGGGGAGTGGTGGCTAGTACCTCCAGGTCGCCATCCGTGATCCCGGCGGTTGCAGCTGCGCGATCCCACAAAGCACAACGTTCTGCGTGCCAATGCAGTTTGCGTTCCGCCTCATAATTCTTCGGGCCGGTGACCTCTAACTTTGTCGGAAAGACGCCATGGTGGCCGGCAAGAATGGCCATAATGGCGCCAACTGCCTTTGGCGCCGGCTTTGTGACCTTAGCGTCGATCCATTCATCGAAGCTCAAGGCACTGTAGTGGCTATGGGGTGATTGTTTCAGCTCATCCTGGGAAAACTGTGGCGTATCGAAGTCAGCTTTCTCTAGTTTCATCTCATCCCGCAGCGGTTTCGCCTTCGTTGCGAACGGGATGCTGTGTTTGCCAATGTCGTGGCCGGCAGCGACGAAAATCGCCAGCTTCCGCGCCAATTCCATGCCGTCATCCCCATTCCCGAATGGTTCGGCGATGATCCGGCGCGCGTTTTCCGGCAGCCATGAGTCCCATAGCACGGCGGCGGTGCAGGCGGCATCGTCGAGGTGCCGATACAGTGGCATCCATGATTGGTCTTTCCGGTTGTATTTTGCCCAGGCTTTTCTACAGGAAAGTGGGGGCTGTGCAACTGGTGGTCGGTTCATGGCTTTCTCCAAAATATCCGGTTATGGTTATGCGATTATGGCTCGTATTGTATGCAGCTTGGTGCACGGCGACGGCAAATGTGGGGAACATTCCCCACCTGGGAATGTAGCTAATTAGCTATTAGGTTAGGGGGCGGTCATGGCTGTTCCTATGGTTGATGGTTCCTATCGGTTATACCGATCATTATTCCCTAAAACCGTCGAAATTTTTGTTGCGTGTGATTATATGTTCGAAAGGCCTAGCAATTGTGCGGTGTGCAACAATTGCTAGGCCTTATCCCCGCCAAGGCGGGGAATGTGTCCAGCGGTGTTTATTTAACGGAACATTCCCGAATAGAAAGCCAACAAAATCGGGAAAGTTGTGGACGACCCCTAGTGTATAAGGTCTGACCCGTCCTAGTCGAACATGGGACCTGCTAACGCCCGCAATATCGGGGGTAGCGGGGGTAATTAGCATAAATTTTCGATGCTAAAGATGAGGGAAGTCATTATCGGCTGTAGCTAGGGAAAAGTAGCTGACTTATCAACCATTTCTTATCTGGCAATAGAATATGCTACTTGCCCTAATTTTCAACGCTTATTTAAGTTTAAGATTAGAACAGATGGGGGTAGATTTAGCCGATTTTGTCCCACCCCCTGTCTTTACATTGTGTACGAGATAAAAGGGGTGACGGTTCAATACCTCCGGGGTTACGTCGACAAGCAATCATTACCCCCGATACGCATGAATTCCTTGAAAACCAATATCTACCTATATACATTCAATGGTAAACTTATCCCCCGAAAGAAGGACTATCATGTTCTACACCGCTCCTAAACCCACCCAAGCGCTCCTGATTACCGGCGGATTCATCTCCCGTAAGGAAGTACCGTTCCGGGTTGTTGTGGGTCGCGGCACCTTCTATCTTCCGTTCATTCACCGGGTGTACCGTCTCTACATTGGTTCCCGCCATGTGCGGGTCAATGTTGAAGCCCAAACTCACCAAAATATTTCCGTCAACATTGAAGCCACACTTGCCTACCGGGTGAATAAAGATATAGTCAGCATCGTTGAGGCTGGCTCCCGCTTCTTGGGAAGCAACGATAAAGCCATGAGCGACGTGATTTCCAGCATCTTCTCCGGCGAGGTTCGTTCACTCGTTGGTGCCCGCAGCGTGGAGGAAATCATCACCAACCGTGACGCCCTCAACATGGATGTGCTGACCGCAACCGGACCCAAGCTCATGGAAATGGGCCTGAAGATCGACAACTTCCAAATCAACGAAATCAGCGATAACGAAGGGCATATCAAGAACCTGTCCCAGCCCGAACTCAACCGGGTTCGGAAGATCGCCGAAGTGGCCGCGGCCGCCGCCGACACCGAGATCGAGCAGGCCCAGCAGGAAGCCGAGCGGAAGAAGTCACAGTATAAGAAGGACACGGATCTGCAGGTGTCGCAAAACACCATGGAAACAGCCGAGAAGCGGGCCCAGGCAGCCCAGTCCGGCCCCATCGCCGAATCCTCCGCCCTGCTGGAACTTACCCGCAAGCAAAAGGAACTCGCTCGGGAGCGCGCCGAGCTCAAAGAAATCGAGCTTATTGCCGAGGTCATCAAGCCCGCCGAGGCCGACGCCCAGCGACGAGTCATCGAGGCCAAGGCCCAAACCGAGGCGCAGGCCATGTATAACGAAACCCTGGCCGCCAACGAACGCATCGGTTTGGAAAGCAAGATGGTGGACATCATGCCCGAGGTGGCCGGCAGAATCGCCACCGCCTTAGCTGGCAGCAATATCACCATGTTCAATGGTGCCGAAGGGCTGACGAATATCGTCACCGAGGTGGCTGGCACCGCATCCCACCTGGTCAATGCGCTCAAGCCTGCCGTCCAGGAACATGACTCGCACAGGCGTTCCCAGTAATACCATCGAGCACCGGGCCGCACTCCACAAATGCTGTTGTGGGTGCGGCCCGGTCCCGGTCGGGCGTCGAAAAGCTAAGATGCTATGGTATGAGTCTTTCGCATCAATTTGATGAGTATTTAGCCGCCCGAGGGATCGAACCATCAGCGGAAGTCATTCCCGAACTGCCCTGCCACGAATATGACCACACCGCCGCGCCAAACGGGGGTGATGCGGATCGGCAGGCCATAGCCGCGGCGGAGAACATGCTTGCGGCGGTCCTGCGCAGCTAGTAGCCAGACAATATCCGCCGGTGTGCGCGTGCTTAGTACAATTGACGCGACTTGTTTAAGATCGTAAAACAAGCAAAAGATGACACTTTCCTCATGTTTGTGGCATATTTGTTGGGCAAATTAGTTTGTCTTGGCTTTGTTATGCCATGAAAAATATTACGACTATTCAGGAGATTTCCTCGTGACCGATCACAGCATCAACGTGGGACTACGTGCGGGTTCCGACCGCCTAGTGGCCCGATTTGCCCAGGAGCCTTTCGCGTTGGTATTTTCCGGCCAAGGTTTCGACTGGTTAACCACATTAAAAACTGCGGTTAACCAAGGTGCCAGCCGCACCGTCGCACCACTAGTAGAACAAGCGAACGAACTCATCGCACCCGTAGTCGACCAGATCGCTGGCACCCGGACCGTTGGCTTCGACCCCATCGGGTGGGCCAGCGACACCAAAGAAATCTCCTTCGACGCCGCCCAGGCCGCAATAAGCGTCCCCGGCATCTTCGTTTCCCAGCTGGCCGTGCTCGACGTGCTGGAATCCCAAGGTCTCGACGTCGACGCCGCCGTCACCTCCCTAGGGCATTCCCAAGGCATACTGGGGGTTTTCGCCTGCCAAGACCTCACCCGCGCGGCCGAAGTGCTCGCCATCGCCCAGCTCGTTGGCGCCGCCGTCACCCGCCAGGCCCGCGTGACCGGGCTGGTTGCTCAGGGCGACGCCGGCCCCATGGTTGCCATTGGAAACATCACCCGGGAGCAGCTGCAACAGGCCATCGACACGGCCTGCGGCGACCTTGATGAAAACATTCGACCCACCATCGGATTACGCAACGCCCGCACCACCTATGTGCTGGTCGGTCGCCCCGATGACAACCGCAAGGTCCTCGACCTGCTCCGCCACCAGGCCGCCAAGGACGCCAAAGCCGTGGAAAACAAACTCCGCGGCGGCGCCCCCTTTAGCCCGAACATTATTCCCCTGGACGTGCAGGTAGGATTCCACCATCCCGCGATGATTCCCGCCGTGGATCAGGTGATGCTGTGGGCCACCGAGGCTGGACTCAACCAGGAACTGGCCCGGGAAGTCGCCACCAAGGTCATGGTCACGCCCGTTGACTGGACCGAACAGGTGCGCGATGCCGTGGCCGCCGGTGCCCGCTGGCTGCTCGACGTCGGCCCCGACACCGGCGTGACCTTCCTCACCGAAGAAATCCTTGCCGGCTTCGGTGCCGCCACCCTGCCCGTGGCCAACCCCGACGGTCAGGCCCTGCTTTTCGACGCCGACCAGGCGCCGGAGCTGCCGCGGCCCTACAGCGACTACGCCCCCACCCTGGCCGATAGCCCCCGCGGACCCCGCCTGGTGACCAAGTTCACCGAGCTGACCGGCCGCACCCCCATGATGCTGGCCGGCATGACCCCCACCACCGTCGACCCCGAAATCGTGGCCGCAGCGGCAAACGCCGGCCACTGGGCCGAACTTGCCGGCGGCGGACAGGTCACCCCCGAAATCCTCGAAGCCAATATTGAAAAACTCACCGGGCTGCTCGACGAGGGCGTGAACGCGGAATTCAACTCCATGTTCCTCGACCCCTACCTGTGGAAGATGCAGATCGGCGGGAAACGCCTCGTGCCGAAGGCCCGGGACAACGGTGCCCCCATCGACGGTATTGTCATCAGCGCAGGCATGCCCGACCACGATGACGCCATCACCCTCATCCGGGAACTCCGCGACGGCGGTTTCCCATGGATCGCCTTCAAACCCGGCGCGGTCCGGCAAGTCGCCAAGGTGCTGTCCGTGGCCAAGGATGTGCCCGACATTCCCATCATCATGCAGGTGGAGGGCGGTAAGGCCGGCGGACACCACTCGTGGGCGGACCTCGACGAGCTGTTGATCGCCACCTATGAGTCGATTCGGTCTTGCGCCAATGTGGTGCTGTGCGTGGGCGGCGGCATTGGCACCCCGCAGCAGGCCGCCCACTATCTCACCGGCGACTGGTCGTTGAAGTATGATCTGCCGGCGATGCCGGTCGATGGCATTCTTATCGGTACCGCCGCCATGGCTACCCGGGAGGCCAAGACCTCCCCGTCGGTGAAGCGGCTGTTGGTGGAGACCAAGGGGATCAGCGGTTGGGTTGGTGCCGGGCATGCCGACGGCGGCATGGCTTCCGGCCGGTCCCAGCTGGGTGCGGACATCCACGAAATCGATAACTCGTTTGCCCGGGCCGGCCGACTCCTGGACGAGGTGGCCGGTGATGCGGAGGCCGTGGCTGCGCGCCGGGAGGAGATCATTGCGGCCATTGCAAAGACCGCCAAGCCCTACTTCGGCGATGTCGAACAGATGAGCTATCTGGAGTGGCTGGAGCGGTATGTGGAGCTTTCCGGCCCGTATCGGGGGAAGTGGACGGATCCGTCGTGGTTTGACCGGTTTGTGCAGATGGTGCGCCGGGCCGAGGCGCGACTGGTGGATCAGGATCATGGTGAGTTTGTGCCGTCGGTGGCGCCCACGGTGTCGATGACGGATGATCCGGCGGATGTTGTAGCTCGGCTGGGCAAGTTGTATCCGCGGGCAACGGATTTGGTGCACCCGTCGGATGCTGCCTGGTTCTTGGGGTTGGCGAAAACCCCAGGGAAGCCGGTGAATTTCGTGCCAGTAATTGACCAGGATGTGCGTCGTTGGTGGCGGTCGGATTCGTTGTGGCAGTCGCAGGATGAGCGGTATGACGCGGATCAGGTGGCGATTATTCCTGGTATTTCCGCGGTTGCGGGGATTACGCGGGTTGACGAGCCGGTTGCGGAGTTGTTGGCCCGGTTCAATGATGCTGCGATCGATCTTTTGTTCGAGCGTGGGGTGGAGTTGGCGGAGGCCTTCCCGGATCCGGTGCCGATGGTGTTGGCGGCGAGTGGCACGTATTGGGCGGGCCGGCATCGGCCATCGGTGATTGCCCGGCTGGGTGATGTGGATGCGTGGGAGTTGCGTGAGGACCCCGAGGAGTACACGTCGGCGTATCATCCGCCGACCGGGGCGACGTTGGTGGCCAGCAATGGGGAGCAGTCGGTGTTGACCGTGCCCTTGGCCGGTTCCACGGCGTTTGGTACCACGGCGAATCTTGCTATCCGGTTTACGACGCCGATCATGGCGCCGCGGAATGTGGTGCCGCAGGTGATTGATCGGGATGCGGAGTCCGCCATGCGGGATTTGACGCGGATCGCGGCGGGCGGCAGCCTGGGTGTTGAGCATGATGGGGTGGTGACGTGGGAGACCACGTTGGATGCGAACGATATTGCGGACTATAAGAATGTGACCGCGGGGTATCTGCCGAAGACGATTCTGCCGGTCGGTACCGCGCCGGATGTGTTAGTGGGTCGGGCATGGCCGGCGATTTTCGCGGCGGTGCAGGCGGCTACGATTCCGGGGTCGCGTGGCGATTCCGTGGTGGAGGGCATGCTGGCGTTGGTGCATTTGGAGCATCACATTACGCTTGTCGACGACCTGCCGGACCCGGCTGCCGGGGAGATTGTGGATCTGTCGGTGACCGCTCGCCCGGAGGAGGTTGCGGACACGGAGATTGGCCGGATTGTGGTGATTCGGGCGGAGATTTCGGCTGATGGTCGGCCGTTGGCGAAGTTGACGGAGCGCATGGCGATTCGGGGCCGGCGGGGGAATTCGACCGCTCGTACGAATACGTCGGTGTTGTCCACTCATGAGCCGGCGCCCCGGTCGTTCCGGGCGTATGCGAAGGTCACTGCGCCTGAGTCCATGTACCCGTTTGCGGTGGTTTCGGGGGACCGGAACCCTATTCACGTGTCGAACACTGCTGCGAAGCTGGCTGGTTTGCCGGGTGTGATTGTGCATGGTATGTGGACGTCTGCGGTTGCGGAGTTGGTGGCGGCCGGCGGCTATTCGGATGAGACTGTGACTACGGTTCCGAATCGGGTGGCGGAGTACACGGCCACCATGTTGGCCCCGATTTTGCCCGGCTCCGAGGTGGAGTTTGTGGTGGAGCGCACCGGTATTGATACCCGGCCTGGTCGGGGTGAGGTGCGGGAGGTGACCGCAACGGTGGACGGTCAGGTGGTGTTGGTTGCTACTGCAACGTTGGCGGCGCCGGACACGTTCTATGCGTTCCCCGGTCAGGGGATTCAGTCCCAGGGTATGGGCATGGATGCCCGCGCGAAGTCGCCGGCGGCGAAGGATGTGTGGGCGCGTGCGGATCGGCACACCCGGAATAAGCTGGGCTTTTCCGTGCTGGAGATTGTGCGGAATAACCCCCAGGAGGTGGTGGTTCGTGGTGAGAAGTTCACGCACCCGAAGGGTGTGCTGTTTTTGACCCAGTTCACCCAGGTGGCCATGGCTTGCTTGGGGGTGGCGCAGGTCGCCCAGATGCGGGAGGCCCATGCGTTGAATCAGCGGGCGTATTTCGCCGGCCATTCCGTGGGCGAGTATAACGCGTTGGCCGCCTATGCTGCGGTGCTGTCGCTCGAAAACGTGATCGAGATTGTGTATCAGCGTGGTTTGACGATGCACCGGCTGGTGGAGCGGGATGAGCATGGCGTGTCGAACTATGGGTTGGCTGCTTTGCGACCCCACAAGATGGGGTTGAATGCCGATAACGTGTTCGATTATGTGCAGTCGATTGCGGCGGAGTCCGGCGAGTTCTTGGAGATCGTGAACTATAACCTGGCCGGCATGCAGTACGCGGTGGCCGGCACGATGAAGGGTTTGCAGGCGTTGCAGGCCGATTGTGAGGCTAAGGCCCCTGGCCTGCGGGCGTTCATTCTGATTCCGGGCATTGATGTTCCGTTCCACTCCTCGCACCTGTTGGGTGGTGTGGATAATTTCCGCGAGCATCTTGATGATTTGCTGCCGGCGGAGGTGGATTTGGACATTCTGGTGGGCCGTTATATCCCGAACCTGGTGGCCCGACCGTTCGAACTCACCCGCGATTTCGTGCAGGCCATGCTGGACGTGGTCGACGCCCCCATTCTGCGCAAGGTGCTGAAGAATTTCGATGAGGAGCTGCGCCGGCCGGCCCGGTTGGCCCGCACCTTGTTGGTGGAGTTGTTGGCCTGGCAGTTTGCCTCCCCGGTGCGGTGGATTGAAACCCAGGACCTGCTGCTGCGACCCAAGGCTGATGGTGGCCTGGGTGTGCACCGGTTTGTGGAGGTGGGTGTGGGATCCGCCCCAACCTTGGCCAATATGATGGCGCAAACCGCGGCCCTGCCGCAATATTTGGGCACTGACCTGGAGATTCTCAACGTGGAGCGGGAATCTGGCATTGTGTTCGCCACCGACGAGTTCCACCGCGAGGTGCCCGCTGCGGCCGGTGCAGATGCGGACCATGATGTGGATGCGGACGCTCCCGCCACCGAGGTGCCTGCACCGGTGTTGGCGAAGGTGACGGAGCCTGAGTTGGCCCCGGCCGCCCCGGCCGTTGGGGTGCCGGCCGATATCGAGTTCAGCCCCTCGGATGCGACCGCCATGCTCATTGCCTTGTGGACCAAGGTGCGGCCCGACCAAATGGCAGCCACCGATTCGATCGAAACTTTGGTCGAAGGTGTGTCGTCGCGTCGGAACCAGCTGCTGTTGGATTTGGGTGTGGAGTTTGGCCTGGGCGCCATTGATGGTGCCGCCGATGCGGAGCTCGCCGACCTGTATAAGACCGTCACCCGCATGGCCAAGGGCTACACCGCCTTCGGCCCGGTGTTGTCCGATGCTGTGGGGGATGCGTTGCGCCGTCTGACCGGCCCGACCGGGAAACGCCCCAACTATGTGGCCGAACGCGTCATCGGCACTTGGGGCCTGGGCCAGGGTTGGGCGGACCATGTGGTGGCCGCCGTGGTCATGGGCGCCCGGGAGGGCGCGTCCCTGCGCGGTGGGGACCTGGCCACCCTGGCCCCGGCCAACCCCGGTACCGCCGCCGACCTGGACCAGCTCATTGATGCCGCCGTGCAGGCGGTTGCCGCGGACCGTGGGGTGGCCGTTGCCAAGCCGGGTGCCGGCGGTTCCGGTGGGGGAGTGGTGGACTCCGCCGCCCTCGGGGAATTCGCCGAACAGGTCACCGGCAAGGCCGGTGTGCTGGCCCAAACCGCCCGCACCATCCTTTCGAACCTGGGGTTGGCGGAGCCGGCCACCGTGGTTGACCTGGACGATGCCGACGCGGATGCCGCCCTGTACGAGCTGGTGGCCCAGGAACTAGGGTCCGACTGGCCCCGGCAGGTGGCACCCAGCTTCGACGAGCGCAAAACCGTGCTGCTGGATGACCGGTGGGCCTCCGCCCGCGAAGACGTGTCCCGGGTCGCCCTCGGGGAGTTGGACGCCGCCGATCTGGACCTCACCGGTGCTGGTGAGGCGGTGGCCCGACAGGCTGAATACTTCGGCCTGAACGATCTGGCAGCCCAGGCGCGGGACCTGCGGCCACTGGAGTTCGCCGACGACATCGCGGTCGTGACCGGCGCCTCCCCGAATTCGATCGCGGCGAGCGTCGTTAAGCAGCTGCTGCGGGGCGGGGCAACGGTGGTGGTCACCACATCGTCGCTGAGCCATGCGCGGCTGGGCTTCTACAAGCAGCTCTACGCGGAATCCGCGTGCGGCCAGGCGGCCCTGTGGGTCGTGCCTGCCAACCTGTCCAGCTACGCCGATCTCGATAATGTGATCGAATGGATCGGTTCGGAGCAGACCGCCACGGTGAACGGGGCGACGAAACTCATCAAGCCCGCCCTGAAACCCACCCTGCTGTTCCCCTTCGCCGCCCCCAGCGTCTCCGGGACCCTCGCCGACGCCGGCGCGCCCGCGGAAATGCAAATGCGGCTGCTCCTGTGGTCCGTGGAACGGCTTATCGCCGGCCTGTCCGCCATCGGCACCAGCACCCACGTGGGTTCCCGCCTGCACGTGGTCCTGCCCGGCTCCCCCAACCGGGGGCGGTTCGGCGGGGACGGCGCCTACGGGGAATCCAAGGCGGCCCTGGACGCACTCGTCACCCGGTGGAACGCCGAAACCACGTGGAAACCGAACACCTCTTTGGTGCACATGCTCATCGGCTGGGTGCGGGGCACTGGCCTCATGGGCGGCAATGATCCCCTGGTTGCGGCCGTGGAGAAGGCCGGGGTCACCACCTACTCCACCGACGAAATCGCCGAACTGTTGATCGAACAAATCGGCGAGGATGTGCGTCGTAAAGCTGCGGAACAACCCATCGTGGTGGACGCCACCGGTGGCCTGGGCAGCAGCGACATCAACCTGTCCGAACTCGCCCGGCAAGCCAAGGTACAGCAGCCCGCTACCGGGGGCGACGCCGACCAGCCGGACACCATCCCCGCCCTCCCCACCCCCTACCGGCCCATTGCGGAAATCACCCCCGACTTCACCGGGCAGGTCACCCAAGACCTCGACGACATGGTCGTCATTGTTGGCGTGGGCGAGGTTGGGCCGCTGGGCTCCGCCCGCACCCGCTTCGACGTGGAACTTACCGGCGACCTCACCGCCGCCGGCGTGATTGAACTCGCCTGGACCATGGGGCTCATCCACTGGGACACCGACGGCTGGTACACCTGCGACGACGAGCCCATCGACGAGGCCGACATTTACGACCGCTACCACGACGATGTGCTCGCCCGCGTGGGGGTGCGCCGCTACCACGACGACTTCGGCATGGTCGACAACCTGGCGCCGGAACTCACCACCATCTACCTGGACCAGGACCTGTCCTTCAACGTTGCCGACAAGGCCACGGCCAAAACCTACGTGGACTCCGAACCGGACACCACCACCGCCAGCTTCGACGAAGAAGCAGGGGAGTGGACCGTCACCCGCAAGGCCGGCTCCGCGGTGCGTGTCCCCCGGCGCATGGCCATGTCCCGCTTCGTCGGCGGCCAAATCCCCGAAGGCTTCGACCCCGCCGTGTACGGCATCCCCGCCGACATGATCGACAACCTCGACCGGGTCGCCATCTGGAATCTCGTGGCCACCGTTGAAGCCTTCCTCAACTCCGGCTTTAGCCCCGCGGAACTGCTCCGCGCCGTGCACCCCGCTCGGGTGTCCTCCACCCAAGGCACCGGCCTGGGCGGCATGGAATCCATGCGCTCCCTCTACATTGACGGGCTGCTGGCCGAGCCGCGGCAAAACGACATTCTGCAAGAAGCCCTGCCCAACGTCATGGCGGCCCACGTCATGCAATCCTATGTGGGCGGCTACGGTCAGATGATCCACCCGGTTGCCGCCTGCGCCACCGCCGCAGTGTCCGTGGAAGAAGGCGTGGACAAGATCAAACTGGGCAAGTCCGACTTCGTGGTGGCCGGCGGCTACGACGACCTGTCCATCGAAGGCATCACCGGCTTCGGCGACATGGCAGCCACCGCCGATTCGAACGAAATGGCGGCCAAGGGCATCGACGAACGCTACTTCAGCCGGGCAAACGACCGGCGCCGGGGCGGCTTCGTGGAGTCCGCCGGCGGCGGCACGGTGCTGCTCGCCCGAGGATCAGTGGCCGCCGACTTGGGCCTGCCGGTTCTGGGCGTGATTGGATTCGCCGAATCCTTCGCCGATGGTGTGCACACCTCCATCCCCGCACCAGGGTTGGGTGCGCTGGGTGCGGCCCGGGGCGGCACGGAATCCCGGCTGCGGAAACAACTTGCCCAGGTGGGTGTTGACGTGGACGATATTGCGGTGATTTCGAAGCACGACACGTCCACCACGGCGAACGACCCGAACGAATCCGACCTGCACGAGCGGC
>CAJZGD010000010.1 GCA_915275065.1 uncultured Corynebacterium sp.
CTCCCCGCCGACTACCGGGCGTTTCTCCTGGATGATACCAACGAGGACAAATTCACGGGTGATTACCTGCTGCTTGACAGCATGATCTGCGAATTTTTCCTCGACCCCGGCGCGTACACTCGTGAAGATCCCGATTGGACCCAGGATTTTCCATTCACCCCGGAGAACCCGCTGATCGCGGACGTGCCCGAATCGTTCTATACGCGGCTGGATAATGCCACCACGGCTGCGGAGTATGATGCGATCACCGAGGAACAG
The DNA here is from genome assembly GCA_915275065.1 of uncultured Corynebacterium sp. Lineage (GTDB taxonomy): Bacteria > Actinomycetota > Actinomycetes > Mycobacteriales > Mycobacteriaceae > Corynebacterium. The sequence goes on from CAJZGD010000010.1 coordinate 259, forward strand.
ATCGACTATCTGCAAAAGAATTTCGATGAGCCGGCATTGCGGGGAATGGCGTTTCTCTCTGACGATGGTTGCAATATTTACACCGCCATTATTTTGCGTGGACCTGCCAGGGGCCAAATCTGGCGGCATGAAATCACCATGGATAATGCTGATGTACGGCCCTATTGGCATCCCTTCACCAAGGAGCTGCTCACGTTCAATGATTGGCGGTATTTCGAGCAGCACCGTTATCTGTTGACCATTGATGGGCGAGACGATGCCCAAACGTATTCGATCATGAACGACCGGTATGGGTTTTGGGCGATGAAACGCATGATCGTGGACGGCACGTTGACTGGTCTCGCGGCGGAAGACGTCGACAAGCTCAAGCAGCCCACGGACATTCCGCAAGCCGCCATGTTCCTCGACCCGCGCCGAAACGAATGGTATCCGGTGCGGGATGCCACGGTGTTTCAGGTGAGTTATGCGGCTTGATCTCCCCAGTTGGCGAGCACCATCGTCGTATAGCTACTGAGGTTATCGCCTGCTTGTCGACGCCATTCGTCGGCGAACCTGTGCCGGTCGGCGGGCCAGTCGTTGGCGCTGAGTTCCCGCACCCGGGAGAAAATTGTGCGGTCGTCGAGCGGATAGTAGGAGAAATCATTGGTCACGTCGCACACGACCACGCCGGCGGTCCAGGGGCCTACGCGGGGGATCATGAGGAGGTCGTGGAAAAGCTCTTCGTGGGAGACGGTTTGCAGGTCAATGTCGGTGTTCAGGCACCATGCGGCGGCAGCCTTCAGGGCGGATTTGAAGAAGAACAAGCCCAGGCGGTTGAGTTGGGCATCGGTCGCGTCCAGCATACGCTGCGGGGTGGGCATGAGGTAGTAGGTACCACCATCGTGGGTGACTTTTTCGCCCATGTGCTCCCGGAGTTTCTTAATAGAGTGCTGTGCCTTTCCCGCCTGCACCGCGTGGCGGAGGATCGTCACCGCCAGGGAATCCCACAGGGTGGGGGTGGCTATTCTGATCAGCCGGTAGTCTTCCTTGTTGGCGACTCGTTTGCTGAAGTCGATGCCCAGGTCACGCTGCGCGCCCTCGACCAGTTTCGGGCCAAGCACCGCACAGTTGACATGGAGGGCCTCATCCCCATCGGTTATGTGGGTGACGTGAATGTCATCGTTGCCGCCTTCGGCGTACCACATGCCCCCGTTGGCGGAAAACACTCTAGCGGCGTGGTCGCCGTCCCGGTTCCAGGAGTTATTGTCCGTGAGCAGGGTTCCCCCCGTTTTGAACGACCGGCTGATACGAATGGGACTATTAGTTATGCTCATGGGAACTCCTTTGACTTATCGAGGCAGACGATATCGTCAGTATAGAACGATCCAGGTCAGGGCTGGTTTTCAGGTGCCCCCGTTGCTGTCGCGCTTATAACGAAGCCACCCGTATGGATCATTGCAAGCAATTTTACTACCCCCATTTTTCTGCTAAAACGTTCACGGCATCAATGAAAATGTCCGGTTTTTCGGAGTGAATATCGTGCCCGCTTTCCACGTTGTCGATGAGCACGCGGTGTTGTTCCGGCAGGAGCGAGTACACGCGTTGGGCATCTTTGTCGTCCATGGCGGAAAGCAGCACCCCATTGTCGTCGTAGTAGCCGCCGATCTTGGCGTCGGGGCCCACATGGAGCAGCACGGAGGGGCAGGTGACCGCGCGCAGGGTTTCTGCCTGGTCGAAGCCCGCAAACCAGGAGTAATCGTAGAAGGCGTCCCCGAAGCGCAGGTCGTAGCTGCCGGTGCCGTCCTGCATGTTGGCGGTGAGGTCGTAGATTTCGTTGATTTTCCACCCGGGCGGGTAATACCAAACCCGCGGTATTTCATGCGGCTTTGTATCCAGGCGTTTCAGGGCGGGCTTTCTGACCAGGTTGTCAAAGTTTTTCTCCCCGAACAGGTGGGCAAGGTAGGTGTGTTCCAGCGAATAGCGGGTGAAGTTTGGTTCGCCGCTGCCAAGAAAATCATGCATGTCTTTGAAGCCGTGGCCGGCGAAGGTTTTGGGTGCCCGGCCGGGTTCCGTCGAAAAGAATGGCGCGTCCTCGATGACCAGGCCACGAACCATGTCGGGTGCGGTGGCCGCCACGAGCGTCGCAAGGAGGCCGCCGGAGGAATGGCCGGAAATCACAACCGGGTCTTTCACAACGTTATTGATAAACCACACAATGTCGTCGCTGTTTGCCCGCGCGGTGTATTTTTTCGGGTCCTTGCTGGAACCGCCATGCCCATAGCAATCCACCGCGAACACATGATGGCGGCTAGATAGTTCGGTGAGTACCGGCGAGTAGTCTTGCCACGACACCTGCTGACCATGGATGAGCAGCAGCGGAGTGCCATTATTGGGTCCCTCGCCATAATTTATCACCGACTTATCGGGCAGTACCGCTTGCTTTTCGACGAACCCCGCGTGGCGGATCTGCCGTATCCGGGCCCGATCATAGGTGAGATTATGGTAGGCGAAATAGGCGATAGCGCCAAACAGGACCAGCACTAATGCCACAAGTAATAGAAAGAGCTGCCGTCGCATCATGACTATTCGCTGGGAAAACATTCCATGGCTCCTTAAACTACGGGATCTATTTTTCATTAATAGTGATCCCGTTCATGATTTCAGCCTATGTCAGATACACCAGCTCCACCCTTTTATTACCCGCATCGTAGGGGAAAATGCGGGGTGTTCTATTGTGCCGACAGCAGGGTGATTTGGTGTTCCCGCTCGGCACGAACCGCCGCCATGTCCCCCGGTTTTTGGGTGTTAATGAGAGTCACCGCGAAGTCTGTTGCCCACAATCCATGATATTTTACGTGTGGGCTGGCCGTTATTTGGGCCATGGTGCGCAGAAACCGCACCGCTACTGGGTCGGTTGTTTCCTTGGCGAGCCGACCGATGCGGAAGCTACAGTTGCGGGCCTCATGGTAGTTTGCCTCGCCAGCCAACCACCGCTGCATGCCAACATCGGCAGCCGCAATATCCTCATGGTAGGGGTAGGGGAAACCCGCAACATCGTGGAGATGACGGCCGTAATCGCGGCAAAACTGGACGATCTGCTGGTGGGTTTTTGCGTCATAGATTTCAATGAACCGGTTTCGCAGCTTCTCATCGTCAGCGATGCGCCCCAATGGCCGCTGGTAGGCGTAAATATCCATCTCATTCTCCCCTCGTACACTCAAAACCCCCACCCAAAAGTTTGTGGGTGAGGGTTATTATTGTGGGCCCTGTGGGGTTCGAACCCACGACCTGCGGATTAAAAGTCCGTAGCTCTACCAACTGAGCTAAAGGCCCCCGTCGTAATCTGTGTTGACGACAGTAGAAAATTGTAGCTTATCCCGCACCATTTGGGAAATCCCAAGCTCAAACCCATTATAATGGTGGTTTTTTAAAACATTTGCATGAGTTTGGCTCCACCAATGCATGCCACGATGGAAATGCCGGCAATGATCGCCGAGGCGTACAAAATCATGGGCGACCGAGGCTTCATGACCGGCTCGTACTTGCCGAACCGCAGCGCGGTAATGGCAAGATTCATGCGCAGCTTATGCGCCTGCACCGCGGCCCGATGGTCGCGTTTCGGCTGCTGATCGGCGGTTTTCCGACCATTCTTCGCCGGGGTGGCCGGGCCACCGGGAATGTTGGGGATGGTCATGGTTCTCCTATCAGAAGCCGCGCGGCAGCGGAATAGTAATGGCGGGTTGGGGCGGTGGTGCGGGGGCCGGCGCTGGTGGTGGCGGCTCCGGGGTGGGCGCCACGGTTTGCGTCACCGTCACCGGCGGCTGCGACGGCACAGGGGCGGGCGCTGGCTGTGGCGCGGGCTCGGGTTTCTTCTCCGTCGAGGGCGGCGGCGTATACGATTGCGGTAATTCCGGCAACCTACCCAAGGGCGGAATGACCTGCTCCACGGGTTTTTCCTTCGCCGACCCGGGTTCGCCACAGCCCGCCAACAGCCCACACAGGGCCACCAATAAAACGAGTCTTTTCATCATCGGGAATACTTCTTTGCGATCGCATGAACATGCTTGACGAACTCTGGATTCGCATTGATCTGTTGCACACCATTGGCCCACCCGTCGGGGGTGCCTGGGTCGCCCACGGAGCATAAAAACCCGGCCAGCGTCAGCGACGCATCATTAATATTATCCGGGTTCGGTTTCGCATCGGTTTCGACAGCAGCGTTAAACTGCTCCCATCTACTAGGCATGATCTGCAACGGGCCAATGGGAATGTCCTTCGTGGGGTCGCCGTCGAAATAGCCGGCGTCGGTGTCGGCAACCTCCTGCGGGTGCGCGGGATCAAACAGGTTCAATCCGCGCAGCGGGACAGTCGTGGTGCCGCCGTCATCAAGCCGGGAATCATTCGCACGCCCATGATTACTCAACGACTCCCCCAACGCCGCCAACGTCGGCCAACCCAGGTTACAGTTCTTTTGCTTTGCGACGGCCCACGCCGCGTAAGCATAGGCCCGCAGCGCCGTTTCGGGAATATCGTAAGGGCCGGAACGCTTATGGGACCAGTCCTGCACCTGCTCAATCTGCCGGTGGGTGGGCGGCAACGGCGGCTCCAACCGATCCACACAGGCGGTCGTCGTCAAGCAACAACAAACCACAATAGCGATGCGTTTCATCCCTGCTCGCCTGACGAGTGTCGATGCCACCGGTCGAAATCCTCCGCCACAATAGCCGCAAGCTCCTTATAGGCCCGCATGGTGCTTTTCGAAATGAGATCCAAATCCACAACCGCACCCTCGGATAAATGCCGGTCGAACGGTATCACCTGCACCGCCCGGGTCCGCGACCGGAAATGGCTAATGAGCTGGTCCATGTCGATCGTTGCCTGCCCCGGGTGCGCGCCGGAAATCACCACCACGGAATTCGCCGCCAACTGCTCATAGCCGTGCAGATTCAACCAATCCAACGTCGCCGAAGCCGATTGCGCACCATCAAGCGCGGGGGAGCTGACCAGAATCAACGTGTTCGCCAAATCCAACACCCCGGCCATGGCCGAATGCATCAGTCCGGTGCCGCAATCCGTGAGAATCACATTATAGTGGTGCTGTAAAATATCAATAGCCCGCCGATAATCCATTTCGCTAAAACTTTCGGAAAACGCCGGGTCGCGTTCCGAACCAATCACCTCCAGGCGGGACTTCGCCTGCGTGGTATACGACCGCACCTGCGGGTACCGCGACGTGTCCGATGCCGCCAATAAATCCCGAATGGTAGACGGGCCCGGCGCGGCCACACGCTGCGCTAATGTCCCAAGGTCGGGGTTGGCGTCGATGGCGATGACCCGGTCGCCGCGCAGGGTGGCGAACACGCCACCCAGGGCGACCGTGGTGGTGGTTTTCCCCACACCACCCTTGAGGGACATGACGGCAATGCGGTAGTCGCCTCGCAAGGGTGTTTGGATTCGTTGTAATAGTTCATCCGCCCTGGCGTTGCGGGCGGAGTCCCCTGGGTTGATGTAGCCGCCGGTCATGCCGTGAACGAATTTCCGCCAGCCACCCTTGGGGGCGCGCTTCACCGGGTTGACGATGACCGACTGGTTGAGCGCGTTCGGTGGGGTGAGGTCATATTGGCCGGGGCTGGAATGCTTGCCCACTATAGAACTGGGTGGGGGTTCCGGTGGCGGGCTGGTAGGTGTGACGGCTGGTTGTTGGTGGGTGGGTGGCCCGGTTGGGGGCTGGGGTGGTTGTTGCGGCTGCGCAGCCTGTTGCGGCTCAGCAGCATGTGACGACGGGGCCGGCGGAAGTTCGGAGGGCGGGAATGGGCCTGGTGGCAGGGGTGTCGGCTCGTATAGGTATGGCGCATCATTGCCGTAGGGGGTGCTGTGGCGGGAGCCGCGGGATTCTGGCTGCTGTTGCCGTTGTTGCGTGATTGGTGGGTCTTCCGGCTCTGGCACCGGTTTGGGCAAAGGCTCAGGTTCGGCCTCGGGTTCCGGCTGCGGCTGAGGTTGGGACTGCTGCCGCCATGTTGGCTGCGACTGCTCTGGCTGACTTGGTGCTGGTTGCGGCTGGGATTGCTGCTGCTGTTGCTGCTGTTGTGGGGTTTCCGGCTGGGGGTTTGGTTTCGGCTGCTGCTGTGGTTGGGGTTGTTGCGGTTGGGGAGACACAGGGCCCTGTTGCGCGGGTGTGGTGTTATTCTGGCGGGCAACGCTTAACCAGGCGGGCATATTGGCATTGTTTCCGGGTTGGTCGTTCATAAAAAGTATCTCCCCAAATCGTGCCGTGCTGTGTCGAAGGCTAGACTCTATATCCTATAGGTTGTAACTCTACTGTAACCCCATGTTCGAACATAAAGGAGGGTAGCTCGTGGCATTCCGATTCACTCCCCACTTTATCTGGCGACTGTACTGGTCTGATGGTCTTGCACAAGCTGGTCGAATACCGCCGTACGACACCGATAGAGCCCTAATTGTTTCCGTGGCCGCAGTAGATGATCGGATTCTCACCACCCCCACCGCGGCGCTGATCGCCAAGCTAGTGAATGCCGTGTCCGAAAACCCCGTTGCCATTGTCGACACCGATGGCGTAAACCAGCCAGTGCGAGCCGCTGTTGGCGCCCACCAGGGTGGGGATTTTTTCGGGCTCGTCAACCAATCCGCCCATAACCTGCAGCGCGAACAGGTTGCTGCTTTTATCGACTGCACTGGCAAGGTTCCCACCCTGGCCGTGAGCATGTCCCAACCGAAATCGATTAGCCCCACCGATCTGCAATCAGTGCTGCCCCGGGTACAGCACCGGTGGCCTACCGTCATCATTGACCTGCCGTTCACCACCAGTAACGAACTCATTTTTGCCGGCACCGAACTGGCAAACCATGTGGTGCTACTTGCCGACAAGCACACCAGCGATTTCAATTGGCTATATCACGGGGATCACGCGCTTGCGCAGCGGGCCCGGGCGGGGGCGGTTACCCCCATATTGGTAGGAGCAACGAGTAAACAGGCATTGGCGGCCGGTGCCGTGGCGCTGCCCGAAGTTGACACCCACACCACCGCCCGGGAGGAGATTACCGTGAAGACTTCCCCAGAGGCACTGAGCATGTACCACCGATTCTTATCGCGACTCTACCCAGAGCGAAAAACCCGGGTCACACAATCCATCTAGCTGCACCAGCCCATTTCGCTAAGACAAGAAGGTACAATTAGGGAGAACAATAAGTTGTATTAGCTAGATAGGTCGAAGTAGGCAGATATGTGTTTCGATTCAGATGCCGAGATCATCGCCGGTACATCGCTCGGCGGAGTGAAGCTGCTGGATCATGTCACCACGTATTGGGATGCTCTCGACAATACCTACACCACTGTTCCCACAGTCACTCCCACATACCGACTCGATGGGTATCACACGGCGGTATATACCCTGGTGAATCATGCCATTGAGCTTCATGTGCATATTCTCACCGGGCTCATCTATAAACTAGTGGCGCTCCCCGGCTATGGTGGCAAGTTCAAAAAGTCCATTAGTGTGGGCATGCCCATTTACCAAATCCACGATTTGAACATTGACATAAAATTCGACGACGTGGAATCCGGCTTTTACATTCCCGGCACCCCCGGTATTTTATTCGAACCCGACTTGGAAAACTCTTGGCCGGAGGATTCCCCAGTGCTTGGCGTTGGGTGTATCACCATCTACGATGAGGATTATATTGACCATTCCAACGAATACGGGATTGAATACGCCCTCAACCACAGGCCGCGTTGAACAGCACCCGCCCGGGTTTAAAGCCCCACTTTCCGGGCGATGATTGCGAGCGCCACCCGATCCCGGGCATGCACCTTAGCCAACAGGTTACTCACGTGGGTTTTTACCGTGGTTGCAGAGATCATAAGTTCCGCGGCGATTTCCGCGTTTGTTTTGCCCTCCCCGACGGCATGCAGCACCTCCATTTCCCTGGGGGTGAGCAGCGATAATCCCTGCTGAACGTGGCTGGGCAGGGTGTCTGCGGCGACTGTGAGCGCGCCGGGAAGGATGTGGCCTACGACATCGGCGGCGAGCACAGTTTGGCCAGCAGCGACGGTTCGCACGGAGTCGATGAGGGTTTCCGGGTCGGCGTCTTTGAGGAGGAACCCGTTCGCCCCGGCAGTGAGGGACGCTTTCACGGTGTCGGGCACATTGAAGGTGGTGAGCATGACTATTTTGGGCGGGTTGGGTCTGGCTCGGATTTTCTTCAGGGCGGCCACACCATCGAGTTTTGGCATGCGCACATCCATGAGCACGAGGTCGACGGGGGTGTGGGCCACGGTGTTGACTGCGGCTTGGCCGTCGTGAACGGTGGCAACAACCTCCAGGTCGGGTTGGGACCCTAGGATCGTCGATAAGGCGCGACTGAGGAGAACTTGATCGTCTGCAATGAGGATTTTAACGGTCATGGTGTTTCCCGGGGGAGTTGCGCGATTGTTGTGGCGGTGTGCCCGTCGAAGGCGAACTCGAATGTGCCGCCGACCGCCTGCGCCCGCTCGTCGAGGCTGGGCAGTCCCACGCCGCTGCCGCTGCTATCCGGTTTTTGGGGTCCATGGGAAACCACAGTAATCGTCACGCACTCTCCCACCGCAATGTTCACGGTTACCTGCGGGTTTTCTTGATGCTTGACGACGTTCACCAGGGTTTCGGTCACGATCCGGTGGATGGCCAGCCGCAGTCGGATCGGCAGGTCCGTGAGCGGGTCGGTTTGGGCGGTGATGTCCAGGCCAGTGTCGTGGAATCGGCGGATCACATCGCTCATGTCCATGGTGTCGGGGATGTCGTCGCTGCGGAGCGCCGCCACGATGGCCCGCACCTCGGTGATGCCGGCCCCGGATATTTCTTGGATGCTGCGTAATATGTCCGGCGCCTGTTCCGGGGCGTACAGGCCGGCGGATGCCTGCATGCGAATCAGGGTGAGGGTGTGCGCCAGGGCGTCGTGGACTTCCGCGGCGATGCGGTTGCGTTCCAGCAGCCGGGCCTCGCGCACCGCCTCACGTTCCCGGGTGATTTCTGTGGTGCGGTTCGACCTGCCCCACAGGAATATTGCGCCGACGATTGCCCAGTGCGCCACCATTGTGACCGCGAGATCAATGCCGTGGATTCGGATGAGGCCGTAGCCGAAATCGTACTGGTGGACCCGCCACATCAAGGGCGAGATGAATGATGCCGCCGCGAGGAAGAGGGCGAGCCCTTGGGACCATCGTGGTTCCAGGCGTTTGTCCCGCGCCCACTGGTAGAGGATCATGGGTGCGAGCAGGAATGCTGGGGAGATCCCCATGTTATTCGGGAGTCGCCACAGGAAGAGGATCTGCATGATTCCCAGGCAGCCGATCATGATGATGCCCATGGTCAGGGAGTGTTTCTGCCACAACCAGCCGGCCACGGCCATGATGATGATCAACCCCCATTCCACACCGAACAGGAGCGACGGGCTGGTGACCAGCATGAGGGTGGACATGATGGCTATGAGCAGTGTTGCGCCACGAATCATGATTGTGATGATGCCGCACCGGTGAGGAACCCGCTACCTTCCGTGGGAGGATTCTGCTCCGCCGCGGGGAGGATCGCCGCCCGGGATGCTTTGCGGTACCCGATGCACCGATGCAGAGTTTCCAGGGGGCCGCGCTTGCTCACGGTGCAAGACCATGTGTAGGCGAAGAGCAAGGTGAGCAGCCACACGCCGGCCCCGATAGACATTGCGGCCGCCGCGCCGCTGCCGGAGCCCAGGCCGAGGAAACCCCACGGCACCACCAGGGCAATGAACAGCACAGATTGCAGCACATATCCGGTCATGGACATGCACCCTAAGGCCACAAGCATGCGCACCGGCAGGGTGTGGTCCCAACCCCGGCGCTGTAACCATTGTGCGATATAGAATACCCAGGCGATCATGCCCGGGCCCACGAGTTGGCCGACCAGTTGGTTGAGGGTAAACCAGGCGGGTTCGCCGCCGATCACGCCAGTGCTGGCCAGCCCGAGGGGAATGCCCAGGCCAAGGCTGACCACCACTGCCAGCCCCGCGCACCAGCGCATGAGCCGCCGGTACGGTTCGGGGTTTTCCAGAATGCCGCGGCGGCCGGCGATGAATCCGACCAGGACCATGGGCAGGACGGTGATGATATCGAGGAGATACATAATGGGGGTCACCTGCACCAAGAAGGTGCCGGGGACCAGCTGGTCCACGAGGTAGCCATGCCCGTACGGGTTAGCCCGGTCTTCTCCCGTGGGCGACAAGATGGCGTGAATGGAAAATGCGGTGCTGGCGAGGTAGAGCATGCACGTTACGATGATGAGGGTTTTGTCTTTGTATTTGGCCAGCGGCACGATCGTGAGCGCCATGAGCGCGTAGGTGAGCATGATGTCGCCGTAGAACAGGAACGCCATGTGGAGTATGCCGATGAGCGCCAATGTGGCGTACCTACGGGTGAGGACTCGCTTGTACCGGCTGCCGTTGCGTTGTTCCCGCACCAAGATCATGCCGATGCCGTAGCCCAGGAGGGTGGCGAACATGGGCAGGCCACGGACGTGGACGAAAATGGCGCCGATCATGATGGCGATTTTGTCCCACAGTGAATCATGAGCAATGATTCCAATGTGACCTGGCATGGGATGGTTGATGTTTGTTGTCCACACGGTCACCGCGTTGGCGACCGCGATCCCCAGCAGCGCCGAGCCGCGCGCCAGGTCTGGGGTGAGAATTCGGTTATTGGTCATGCCCTTCAGTGTTGGGCATACAGCTTGACGACGGCACCACCTTGGGGAGGATGTTTCTCCTCCTAGCGACGGGTGAGGCTGGGTGCCTTTTCGATATAGTCCTCGTTAAAAACGGTGATGCGATCAACGTTGAGGTGTGGGAACGCCGAGGGCCACGGGTGGGGGATGTCGGGTTCGAGAAGGATCCCCGGATGATTGGGAAACCGGAAACCGGATTCGGTGTCGTCGTATTCTAGCTCCATATCTACCTCCCGAATGGGGGTACCTATGCCGACGGCGTCGTGAAATTTACCGCGGTAATCGGGCAAGGTGGAAAGCTTATATATGAGACCAGTAGGGGCGTGAACGTGAAGTTCTACCGCGAAGTCGTCAAGCCGGTAGGTGATGGTGTGGTAGTTGTCCATGTGATAGGGCAGGTTATCACCATAGCGATGAAAAAAATGTTCGTTGATGTACTCCCAGTGGATAGCAATGGGGTCGAGGAGCGTTATTCCTCCCAGTGACACACCAGCGATGATGTCAGCATTCGAATCAAAGCTCATGACCTCCCATTATACCGTCGTAAAGCGGTCGTTGGGTGGGTATAGCCTAAGCGTCGATGTATGGTTTCGAGGGGGCCTCGTCGACCCGTCAGCGACCAGGCGTAAACGATAATGAGGGTCAGAAACCACACCGCAACCCCCATCAGCATTGCGACTGCGGCACCGCTACCGGACCCCAAACCCAGCCCCCACGGCAGTACCAGTGCGGTAAACAGCACGGATTGCAGAACGTAGCCGGTCATGGACATGCGGCCCAGCGCAACCAACATGCGCACCGGCAATACGTATTGCTTATGGTGCTGCTGTAACCACCGCGACAGGTAGAACAGTAACACCACCAAACCTGGACCGGTCACAAGTCCAGCAACCCGATTGATTGCAGACCAGACAAGTTCACCCCCGATGACCCCCATGCTGGCCAACCCCAGGGGGATGCCAACGATGAAGCATACGGCCACGGCGATGATTGCCCACCAGCGCATGATCCGCAGGTACGGTTCGGGGGTTTCCAGCATGCCGCGGCGGCCGGCGACGAAACCCACCAGGATGGCGGGCATGATTGTGGTGGCGGACGATACATATTGGACGGGGAACGTCATGAGGAAGGTTTCGCCCATGGCTAATTGGTCTTCGACATAGCCCAGGCCGTAGGCACTCGTGCCGGTCCACCCCAGCAGGGTGAGGGCCGCCGTGACCCCACCGCCGGCAACCCACAGCACACCAGCCACGGTGAGGAGGAGCCGATCGCTGCGGTTGGCGATCATGGTGACGTGCAGGGCGAGAATGCCATACATGAACATGATGTCACCGAAGAATAGAAACACGAGGTGGATCAGCCCCATGGCGGCCAGTGCCGCGTAGCGCCGGGCCAGGATCCGCTTGTAGGGGTTCTTTCTGTGGTATTCCCGCACCAGGATCATGCCCATGCCGTAGCCCAGGAGGGTGGCGAACATGGGCAGGCCCCGAACGTGGATGAACATGGCGCCGACCATGATGGCGATTTTGTCCCAGAGGGAATCGTTCATCACTATGCCAATGTGGGTGCCCACCATGGGGTTGTCAATGTTAGTTGCCCACACGGTCACGGAGTTGGCGACCGCAATGGCCAGCAGCATGATGCCCCGCGCCATATCCGGCGTCAGGATTCGATGATTCGTCATCCCTACAGTTTTACCGCACGCTTGACGACGCCTCACGCCGGCAGAAAATCCCTAGTTGACGACAATGATAATGGCGTCACCCCGGTCAGCGGCAGCCTGGTAGAACCGGGTGAGCTCCGCCACCGCGTCAGCCACGTATTCGGGTGGGGTGTCAGAATCGAGCTCGTTAGCTGCGGCGGCCAGCTGGGCCCCGTCCGCGGCGGCCAATGCCGCGGCCTGCTCCCCCACCAGGGCCGGCGGGTTGGCGGTGACTTCTTCATCCCATTCTTGGGTTCCGGCTATCGCGCCCATTATTGGGGATTCCCCCACCACCATGCTGAGCGGACCCCACGCCTTGTCGATATCAGTGGTGGGGTATTCCGCTGATTCCAGCAGCTCATGCACGGCATCAACCTGGTCATCGTCCGCGGCTAACCGGTCGAATTCGGTGGCGGGGACGGCAAGATAATTGAGCACAAACATTGGAGTTTCAGCCTTTCCGGTTGCTATTGGTTGGTTACAATATGAGGCCCTAGTTTACCGCCCAATGGTGGGGCGCAGGCCGGAAAGACTGGCAACAAGGCTTATTTTATGCTCACTTCAGTGAACCACCGGACTTTGGTGGGTGATCCTCATTGGCGCTTTAAGGTTCAGCGTAGCTACCTGGGACCTGGCCAGTGGGAGTTTATTCTTCTGCCTTATACAGGTGGTATACGTTGGGGTCTAAATCTTCTATCTTGCCGGAGAAAATGGTCTTTAACTCGTCAACTATGGGATCTTTACCCCACCAGCAGATCGTGCTAGGCACATCCTCATACACATAAAAACACACCCGCTCATCAACCCACCAGACTCCAGTATCCTCCATGATGGGAACAGAACCGATCTTTGCTAGTTCACCAGCAAACTCCTGAGCCGACATATCACCCAACGCGATACCCTCAAACGTATCCCCATCAAAAAACATGCGCACCTCAACACAAGAAATATCATGCGTCACTGGGTTCTGGTCAACACCCATGAGATAACGCTTACCGCCTAGCTCAAGCGCACCCCTCACAGACTCGAAACCGAAATCATGATCCTCACGCACATCATCCAAACGCTGCTTCACATCCGAAAATGAATCAGTCACCGAAAACCCAGGAATCCCAGTTTTAGTAAAATCCATAATCACAATCCTCATTTACCAGGAATAGACCAAGTTTTCGCTAGAAACCTGCAACGTAATAAGTACCGGCATCGATAAGCGATTTACCGATGCTTATCAATATACTCCGTGACAACCTTGACGGCGTTATCCAGCTCCTCCTGGGCGGTCCATTTGCCTGGCTCGGGCGGCAGATCTTGGGGATTCACGTCCGCAACAGTCCAGGAACGCACATGCGCCAACGCCTCATCCCACCGCTGTTGATACAGCAAGACGAGGAGTTTACCCCGGTTGTTTTTAAACCAGGTCCAATGATTGTCGACGTCTACCGCCGCATACAGGTCTGGGGCGTCGGCCAACTCGGACCAGATGATGGGCAGGTCATGCTCAAATTGGTCCAAGAGTTGCTGCCAATTATCGCCAATGGTGGTTTTCTCAAGGTAGAGAAAGCGATTGAGCCAGGGCGAATCACCCGAAGACGTAGCGAATTTCCCTTTATAGTTCCCCACCGGGGTGCCACTCACACTACTGTGTTGTAACAATGCGGTATGAAGCTTCCCTAATGCCGGAATCATGGCGCTATAGAACACGATGGAACTGTAGCGGTCGGGATCGTCCGGCATGGGGGTAGCGGAAATATGCAGCTCAAAAAGAAGATCGTTCTGTCTTATGGCGTAACGACAATCCCGAACACCAGTACGCTTATACCCACGCTGGATAAACCACGGATCAACCTGCGTATATACCTTCGCCACGATACAAACCTTACTATTTGACTGGAGTGCCCCAGAGTTGCCGCAACGTTTGGCGCAGGTTATCAAGCTCCCCAGGTTGGTCAGGCCGCACCACGCTATGAGTGCCTGTGTACCTATCTCCTTGGGAGAGGCCAACACCTTCACCGCGGGAGGGAGCACGAACTTCCACAGGCTTACCACTACTGAGATCCTGCCGCATAGCTTCCTGTCCTTTAGTGAGATCAGCACCTCCACTCTTGACTTCAAACGCCATACGTTGAGGATTCGCCTGCCCATCAGTTGCTACAAAGTCCGGGCGAGTAGAACTGCCATTTGATGTTTTCATTGAAACTTGTTCGGCAAAACCTCGCTTTCCAACACCAGCTGGATCCGCTTTATTGGCTGCATCAAGTTCTTCCTGCATGACTTCGCGAACATCAGCCTCAGCCTTTTTCCCTTGCGCCCGGTTCTGCGCAAGTTGTTGAGCTTTTTTACTCGGTTTCGAGTGGCTTAAACCATAAACATCGACCAAGGTGGTGGGGTTATCCACATACGCCTGAGCACTAGCTAAATTCGGCCCAACCCCCCACGGATCCTGCGCATTATACACACCAAACGTAGCATTATAATACCGGAACCGGTTATACACCCACCCCGACTCAGCATCCTCATACTGGCCAGCAAACAACAATGGTGAAGACTTCCCACCAAACCACTGCCGCTTACCAAACAACGACTGCTTACTATAACCAACAATCCCACCGGTAGTAACGTCGACAAGCTCTTTCGGCGCCCCCGTAAGATCACTGACCATTGCGTAAAACACCGCATCCACCTGATCCTGCGACCAACCATCAACAGAATTAGGATTAGTAAACTCGATCTGGCTCATCACGTCACCAGTTAATGGGTCAATAGGCCATAACTTGCCTGAGCCCACCACATGTGGATCATGACTATTTACTGTGTATTGCTCGCCGAAAAGCCGATTCCCCTGATGCATAAACACCACCCGGCTCAGCACGTCACCCGTAGCAGTATCAATTTGCTCTTTGCCAACCCGACGACTCAAACCATCATACAAATATCGCCAACCAACACCAGGGTGATCCGAATCTTCATAACCCACAGGCTGAGTGCCGGAACCATAATAGAAATGCTTCACAAGTGGTTTCTTCGACAACCGCTTCGTCACCGTCTGGGTTACACGGCCAGCCTTATCATACGTAAACGTAGTCCGACCGATTTGCCGCGGCATCGTACCACCATACAAATCCACATCATCAGCCCACTTAGCAGAAGTATCAGGATGAAGTTTCGTCACCATACCAGCCCGGCTAAACCCATACGACTCCGATGATTTCTGATCCTGCACAGCATCCACATGCGTCACACCAGTAACCCGGCCCGAAGAATCCACCGCATAATCTATCGTGATATCCCGAACCGTGTCCTTTACCTGCTCCAACACATCATCCACACGCCACGAAAACACCCGATCAATAATGCTTGTCGCGGTATTTCCGCCAAGTTTCACCATGGTGTCCGAGACAACCCGGCTTCGTTTATCAAACTTGAGCTTGCGAACTGTGGAATCCATACTAATCCACGACCTGCGGCCAAGAGCATCAACGCCTAATCCGGCAACCGCTACCTCTTTACCATCAAGAGAATATGCTAGTTCGCATACATCTCCCCCCTCACTGAACCGGGTTTTCTCGGAAATTACCCGCCCATCAGGTAGCACATGCGAAACCGAATCAATGACGCCATTCGGATTATGGGACAAATTAATCGTTGTCTGTTCCCCGGAATATAGGGTTGTTGTTTCCGAAATGGTCCGCCCATACTCATCATGCTGGTAATCAACGGTTGACCACTTATTCGACACCTGGGTAATCTCCCCCAACTTGTCTCGGGTAAACCGCACCACATCATCAATCTCATGCACTTCAGTTAGGCGGCCAAAAGCATCGTAATAGGTAGTAACGGTTCCTTCCCCATTAATAATGTCTGCACGCAAACCATCTTGCGAACTGCGGGTCTCAGTCACAAGACCGTTATAATCGGTCTCTTTGATGACCTCCCCGTCCCGATCATATTCAAACCGCCATGTGTGCCCGTCCGCATTCGTTACCATGATGGGCTCCATCTGTGTGTTGTACGTGTACCGAGTCACCCCACCATCAGCAGCGATAATCTCACTGACCTCATCGAACACTGTATATTTTGCTGTAGTCGTCACACCTGCTTCGTTAACAGCCGTAATCTGGTTACCTTCCCCATCGTAGGAAGCAGACCGTTGACTACCATCTGGGTTAATAATCTTCGTGACCCATCCTTCTGGGGAATATTCCACCTTGGTCACATCACCAACAGGATTAATGGTTTCAATGATAAAGCCGCGAACATCCCGAATCACGGAAGAGCGCCTGCCTGCGGGATCCACCGATGCCAGCGGTCGACCAGCATTATCGCACTCCGTTACCTGCACCAACCCCTGAGGATCAATCACCGCTAACGGCACCAATCCTGTTGCCCGCCACTCGTACTCGTACTCCAACCGAATACCAGCAGGATCTGTTACCGCTGTCACAAACCCAGCAGGATCAACCTCATACTCAGTGGTAAGCCCATCTCGACCAATAACCTTGACTGGTTCGCCCCACGCACCAGGAACAATAGTTTCTGTTGTCCCATCACCGTAATCAATCTGGGTGATGGTCCCGTATTCATCACGATCAAGAACAGTCACTGCACCGGTATTTGTTATTTGACGAGTAATCTGGTGATACTGATCGTGATCCCAATCCGTGACTATGCCCTCCGCAGTAACGATCCGCCACACATCTCCCGCAGGTGTCGACCGATACACCGTGGGGCGGATGTCTCCCAACAATTCGTCATGAAGTAATTCTTCCGGAAT
This sequence comes from uncultured Corynebacterium sp., assembly GCA_915275065.1. Classification (GTDB taxonomy): domain Bacteria; phylum Actinomycetota; class Actinomycetes; order Mycobacteriales; family Mycobacteriaceae; genus Corynebacterium. The sequence continues at coordinate 17,458 of CAJZGD010000010.1, forward strand.
GCTCCAGGTCTCATCATCCCGCGCACCCGTCCGGCCCCGACCAGTCAAACCAGCACCAACCAGCCCCTTCTCCCGCAGAAGATTAGCCAAAAGCAAATTCTCTAACCGATCGAAATACTCACTAATACAAGAATCACCAATCTCTGCGGGATCCCCATGAAACTCGCCCGCGCACTCCAAGATGACGCACACTGTGCCGTCTTCTGGGGCGTCCTCACCTTCATCGGGAAGCCACACAACAACATTGGGGAACATGCCGCCAGTCCCCACCTGGGAAATTACCCGACCCTGGTCATCGAACCGGTAATAGTAAGAATACCCATTCCGATCCGTCCATCGGCAAGGCCGGTCTGCATCATCATAGTAATAGCGCAGCGCACCAGCAGCAGAATTAATAACTTTCAGGAGACGACCCTTACCATCATAATTATAGGATGCGAGCCGCATCGGCTCCTCGCCGGGGTGGGTCTCCTCGTTTTTCACCCAGATAGAGAGCAAACGGTGGATTCGGTTATGCCACTTGAATTCCAGGATGGTGCCATCACTCCGACGCATCGCAACCAGGTGACCGGTGGTTTGCTCGTAATCGTATTCGATCCACGCACCAGAATGATGAACCACTGTAGAAAGACGAATTTCCACGCCAAGGCCAAACGCGTCCGCCACCGAACCAGGAGACAGCACATTCACAAACGAGTTGGATACTTCGGTGTCTTCGACCTGGTGAACAACGTTCTTCGGCGCGACCCCGGTCACGGTGAAGTCCTGAATGGGGGCATCGGGTCGTCGATCCCCAAACTCGCTATCTGTAATAGCGAACACCCAGGTAATGCCCTCTTGAATGTTGCGCACCCGATACGCACCGTCAACGAACGACAACCGCCATGGGCGACCATTCGCGACCACCTCAGAGCCATCTGCTGGCGCCAGCGGGAATTCTAAGATGGCCCCATCGGGGGACATCATCAGAATCTTATCTGAGCAGACCTCAATACGGGTATCCAATGACGTATTCCAGCCTGGCCCGAATACCATGCTTGTATCCAAATCGGAACTGTTATTTCGGTCAACCACCATCGGCAACATGCCATCAATACGCACGTCGGTGACGAAGTTAATCATCTCACCGGTAGCCATATCGATTGGTTCCCCGCCAGGACACTTCGCCTTATTACCCCGGGAAGCAGTCTTCGATGCGTTCTTAGCAGACTTGCTTCCTTTGGCTGCAGCATTCGACGCTTTGGATAATGATTTAGCAGATTTCGCGCCTTTGAGCCCTTTCACAGCGGTCTTCCCCGCTTTCAGTATTTTTCCACCCGGTAAACTTGTCACCAAGTCGAAGGCAAACTCGCCCCACGAGCAATTACCGGTTAGTGCCAATATTGCTTTTAAGCCCACACCCACGCCAACAAGAACAGCGCCGATAACGGTAAAGACCGGGAATGGGATCATCATGAGCAATCCACCGATTGTTTGCAACACATCAGAGATCATGCCTAGAACGTCAGCGTGTTTACCCACCCAGTCTTTGAATTTGTTCCATTGTTCCTCTAACCAGCCGGGGTTTTCTTCGAAGCGTTTCTTGGCCTGCGACCGAATAGAGGTCACGGCCGAATTCACGGCGGTGCTCAGGGTGGATTGAATGGTTGCGCCCGCGCTCACATCGGCATTGAAGGTGGCGGTTGCCCGGGTGTGCTCGGCCTTGGCGGCTTCGAAAGCGGTTTGGGCTGCTGCCAGGTCGGTTTGCGCCGTGGCCGCGGCACTTGCGGTAGCCACGTTCACGCCGGGAACCCCC
>CAJZGD010000011.1 GCA_915275065.1 uncultured Corynebacterium sp.
GGGCCGGGGTGGCCGCCGGGCCCAGGGTGGCCACCTGGGTGCGCAGGGCCGTCACCTGGTTGGTTTCGGTCGTGAGCAGATGCTGGATTTCCCGTCGGGCCGCGGTGATGTGTTGGTGCACGTCGATCCAGCGTTGCCGCAGGCCGGTGAGTGGGTCGTTTAAGACCGGTCGGGAACGAATGGCCGTGAGTTGCTGCTGTTCGCGGGACACCCAGCCCCGAAGAGCTGCGGCGGCCCGACTGCGAAGCTCCCGGACTTGTTGCAGCTCCGCCAGGACGTCCGGCACAACACGTTTGGCGGCATCGGTGGGGGTGGCGGCCCGCAGGTCGGCAACATTGTCGAGGATAGGATTGTCGGGTTCGTGGCCGATGGCAGACACCACCGGGGTGCGGCATTCGGCGACCGCGTATTGTAGGGCTTCCTCCGAGAATGGGAGGAGATCTTCGACGGAACCGCCGCCGCGGGCAATGATGATCACATCCACGTCGGGGTTAGCGTCGAGTTCGGCGAGGGCCGCAATGATTTCCGGCACGGCCCGAGCCCCCTGGACTGCGGTGTTGATAATGGTGAAGTGGACGTCGGGCCAGCGGCCTTGAGAGACGGAGAGCACGTCGCGTTCGGCGGCGGAGCCGCGCCCGGTGATGAGCCCAATATTATTGGGCAGGAAGGGGAGGGGGTGTTTGCGGGAGTCGTCGAAAAGCCCCTCGGTGGCGAGTCTGCGGCGGAGCTGTTCGATGCGAGCCAGCATGGCGCCAATGCCCACGGGTCGAATCTCGGTTACCCATAGGGAGAACGAGCCGCGGCCTTCATAGAAAGAGGGTTTGCCGTAGACCACAACACGGTCGCCCTGGGCGATGGGATTGTCGGCGCTGGTCAGCAGCGTGGTATTGCAGGTGATTTGGATGCTGGCTTCGATTTCCGGGTCGCGGAGGGTGAGGTAGGAGAATTTCCACCGGTTATTTGCCTTGTATTGGGTGATTTGTCCTTCCACCCAGACGTAGCCGAGCCGTTCGATCCAGCCTTTGACCTTGGAATTGAGCTCGCGGACGGGCCAGGCGGTTTCCGGCGTGGTGTGGTTTGCCATGGTTTTCCTTGTAAATGAGCCGTTGGGATGCGGGTGTTTGGTGTATCTGTAAAGTAGTTTAAGCTGTAGCTCATGACTTCCCCCGTTTCTCCTGTTTCTGCCACCAATGTTGATGCGGCGAACACCACCGATACCGATGCGACCGATGCGCCGGCGACAATAGCGAAGACGAAAAAAGTTCTTGTTGCTGCCCCCCGAGGATACTGTGCGGGGGTGGACAGGGCGGTGGAAACCGTGGAGCGGGCGCTAGAAAAATATGGTGCCCCGGTCTATGTCCGCAAGGAAATTGTGCACAACCGGTATGTGGTGGAGACGCTCACGGAGCGGGGTGCGATTTTTGTGCAGGAGACCGATGAGGTGCCGGAGGGTGCGCATGTGATTTTTTCCGCCCATGGGGTGAGCCCGGCGGTGCATGCGGAGGCGGCGCAGCTGTCGCTGAAAACCTTGGACGCCACCTGTCCGCTGGTGACCAAGGTGCATAACGAGGCGAAACGGTTTGCCAAGCATGGGTACCACATTTTATTGGTGGGGCATGAGGGGCATGAGGAAGTGGAAGGCACGGCGGGGGAGGCGCCGGAGGTGACGCACCTGGTTGATGGGGTGGCAGGCGTTGCGAAGCTGCCGGAGTTCCTGCACGAGGTGGAGAACCTGGTGTGGTTGTCGCAGACCACATTGTCGGTGGACGAGACAATGGAGATCGTCACGGAGCTGCATAAACAGTTCCCGCAGCTACAGGATCCGCCGAGTGATGACATTTGCTATGCCACGCAGAATCGGCAGGGGGCGGTGAAGGTAATCTCCGAAAACGCCGACCTGGTGATCGTGGTGGGGTCGCGGAATTCGTCGAATTCGAAACGGCTGGTTGAGGTGGCGTTGCAGGCGGGGGCGAAGCGGTCCTACCTGGTGGATTACGCTCACCAGATTGACGAGGCGTGGCTTGATGGGGTTTCGACCATTGGGGTGACGTCGGGTGCGTCGGTGCCGGAAATCCTGGTGAATGGGGTGTTGGAGTGGCTGGCCGAGCGCGGGTTCACCTCGGTGGAGGAGGTGACGACGGTCACGGAAAAGACGGTGTTTGCGCTTCCTCGTGAGTTGCGTCCGCCCCGCGCGAAGTCCTAAGAAGCTTTTCGACGCCCACCCGTGTGCGTCATAAATCTTGTGGTGGGTGGGGGTCTTTGTCTTGTCGCGCCGCGGCCAATATCGAAAGAATATTCGAATCAGTGGTGGTGGGGATATTACCACCGAATCGAGATCGCCCACGACTAGTAGCAGGTTATCCACATGTGTTTGTTGAGTGGATAATACCGGATTGCCGCCCATATCCTGTGGGGGATAATTGGCGGTGGGATAGCCCCAGATGGCGACGATAGGTCGCCAAACCATGTTGCTTAATACCAGTGCGAACCGGGTTGGCGGATTCTAGGGAGTCGTCGGAATGAATGGGGCAGGTAGTTTCGGGCACATTCCGTTGGTGCTGGCGGCAATAATGCGATTGCGGCAACCCAGCCGTAGGATGGGCGATTTCGAACATGAAGATGCATCCGTGTGCGCCCATTCCGCTATGCGTGCTCAGACCAGGACCCCAGCATGGGGGTAGCAATCTTGTTGCTATTTGTTTATTGGTACCCGTTTGATCTCTAAACCGCCGAAGGCAACTATCCCCCGAAGATCAATGACCGGAGCATCCGGAGGAAGGTCTGAGAGTTTTAAGGTAACTCCCTTCCCATCCGTGACGGAAGCACCACCAAATAGGGGGAAAACACTTTCGATGATGCGATAATTTTCCGGCACTTTAATGTTGACACCACCGAAACACATGGCTGTTCTGATCGTGGTGACCGGCCCTGCTAATTGAGCCTGCCGTAGGTCAATATGGACTCCGCCAAAGGCGCCAAATACATTGTGCGTGGGCCCCACCAACCAGGGTCCCCGCTTCGATGAACCACTGAATATTGCTATTGATGCGGTGCTTTTAGAGGCATTTGAGTAGTTGGTGAGTGCCTGGTTTTGGGGCTGCGTCATCGCGGTGGTTGCTGCGTCAATTGCGGCAATTTCGGTGAGACCCTGCTGTTGGGCTTGGGTCAGCACATCCAGGATTTGTGGGTTTGTGGTGGCCGGAAGATTCCGGCCGAAGTTGAGGTCACTCAGTAGTGGCATGACCTCATCCATATAGGTGGCGCGGTTAGCAATGGTGGCGCGTTTTTGGGTTTCCTCGTAATCTAATTGCCCATCGTCCAGGGCAAGGTTGAGGCCATACACCAGGGCATCTCGCTGTTGCGACCTAATGCGGGTGCGGGGAATGTCTGGTTCGTTGTTGGAAGGTATGGCTAATTCTTCGCTCACTGATTTGTCCAATCGTCGTGGTGGTTAAGTTCTCTTCAAGGATAGAACCCGGTGATTGGACGTGTCAGCTATACAGATCATCATTGAGCGCCCGGCGGCGACGCACCCTAGGCTTGGGTGGGTTGTTACCCGTAGAATTTTGCGGATCGCGATGGTCCTGTCTTGGGGTTGGTTGGCGATCCTGCCGACTGCTTCGGGACCCATTTCCCGTGGTAGTGCCGTGTCGACTCGCGGGCTGGTTGGGGTTCGCTGTGGTTCGCCGCTGGGCTGGCTGCCCGGTGCGCTGGGTGCGTTTTTGTGGCTGTTGGGCCTGCTGGCGTTCGGCCTGATGTCCGACCTGACGGGGGGTGCGCCGCCCGGTTCCCGACTGGGAAGCCGCCGAATGAGTTCCGCCCGCTGCCGCGGACCGAGACGTGCCCGCAGGCTGATTGCCGGTGTGAGTGGAACGCGAGTTGGGCTGTTGGCGGCTGGGTTGCTGACGTGATGCCTGGGGCTGCTGATTGCGTTGCGTCCGTGACGGCTGCTGCCGGGGCAGTTGGCCGCTGCTGTGCCGACCGCCGCTAGGTTGGTTAGGGGGTTGGCTATGTTGCTGCTGCCGAGGATTGCCTTGACGGGCAGTGAGATTATTGCCCGGTCGGGCAGTCCGCGTGCCAGATTGGGGTGACTGTTGCCCACCCCGGGTTGGGCGTTGCTGTGACGTCGTGTGCTTTCCTGTCGGGTGTTGTGGCGGGTTTTGCCGTTGCGGTTGGGGAGTCACCGACCGCTGGGGCTGTTGGGCCTGCTGAGTCTGCCGCTGCGCTGGGGCCTGCCGGGAAGAAGGCTGACGTGGGTTACGACGGGGAGTTGCGGCCTGATTGGCGGTGTTGGTGGTTTGGCGGGTGGTGCGGGATTGTGGTGGGCTCTTGGGAGAAGTGGGGGTGCGGCGTGATTTCTTTGGGGTGGGCTGGCCCTCTGGGGACGGTGCCGTTGATGGCGCGGGTGTTGGTTTCGCTGATGCTGGTTTTGTCGGTTCTGGCTGGCGCCGTTGACCCTTCTTGGTGGCTCGCTGGTTCCGTTTGATGAGTTCCGCCACCGTGATGCTGCCAGTGCTGGGGGGGTGGGCAGGGCCGCTGGTCTGGCCTGTTTCGTTGGTTGGTTTAGCAGGGTTCTGCGCGGTCGTCCGCACTTGATTTACCTGTTTAATAATCTTCTTCTGTGTTTTAGCATTTTGCCGGCGGTCCTCGGCTGCTTTCTTCTCCAATTGCTGCACATAGCGGGTGACGAGATGCCATCGTAAATACGCGATGATGCCAGCGCCAATGGTTGCTATGGCCATCACGGGGAACTGTTGTAGCAGGGGATAAATCGCCGAGAGGATCTGGGTTTTTGATATGCCCCCAGATCCGCTGGGCCTACTGATCTGTTGGTTGAGGAACCATCCGGTAGTGCCGGCCGCGATAGAGAAGAAAATGGGTATGCTTACGACCGAAAGAAACAGGGATCGTGGTTCGGTGAGCAGGACGGAAAAAACAACACTAATAATGAAACAGAGGACGAATGGCAATCCGAGTTTGCCGCTGGCCAGGCTGATGAGCGACCCCACCAATAACCCGCCGCAGAGCACCGCGAGTGACATCCATAATGGGATGCCAAAAAACTTCGCGCCAGATGAGCGGCTGCGGTTTTTCTCGGAGACATTAGACACGAATATTCATGTTACCGATTTATCATGAAAAGCGGGATTCGGCGCACCACGGGCCACACCGGATTTTCAGCATAATCTTTGCTTCGGCTTAACGCTTAACTAGGACTTCACTGGGTTTTTCCCGATTCTCTTTAGCCACATGGTAGGTATCAGATCTGGCGGGAAACTAGGTAAGATTTACCTGGTAGTTCCCATATTTTAGGTCCGATAAAATGCTTTGACCGCCGCTATGCCGGCTTTCCCTATACGGGTCATTGTGGAGAATGTTAACCCCCCAATATGCTGTACTTTGGATACAGTGGTCGGTTTTTCCAATGAATTATTTGTGGCGGTTTCGGCGGCTTGTGCTTCCGCTTGCTTGGTCGCTTCGTCGTTTCGGATATAGGCTTGCCGGGCCGCCAGGAGGCGTTTCGCTACGGCTTCGTTTTGCATGCCGCTGAGCGAACCTGCGGTCGTCGCAAAGCGAATTTGGGCGGCGGTTTTTTCGCCGGCGCGCAGGGCGGTCATGTCGTGGAGGTAGCGGAAGAGTACGGCGGCCATGGCGGCAAATGGTACGGCCAGGAATGCGCCAATGATATTAAAGAGCGAGCCGCCGACCGTCACGGAGATCAGCACCACCACTGGGTGCAGATTGACGGCCTTGGACTGCAGCAGGGGCGAAAGGATATTGCCTTCGAGCTGCTGCACCAGGAGCACGATAATGAGCGTGATGACGGCCTCGGTCACGCCCAGGGACACCAAGGCCACCGTTACCGATAGGGTGCCGGCGATGAACGCCCCCACGATGGGAATGAACCCGGTAATAAACGTGAGGACCGCCAGCGCTAGCGCTAGGGGCACGCCGAGGATGAGGAGACCCGATCCGATGAAAACGGCGTCCACAAGCGATACGAGCGCCTGGGCCCGGATAAAACCGCTGAGAGTGATCCAGCCGCGGGTCAGTAGTTCGGTGAGGTGCCAGCCGGCGCGTTGCCCCACCATGCCGCGCAGCCAGGGCAGGAATTTATCGCCGTCTTTGAGGAAGAAAAACGTGAGCACCAGCACTACTAGCATGGTGACCAGGACCGAACTGGCGATACCCAGGCCGGAAAACACTTCCGAGGCGATCGAGCCGGCTTTAGATTGCAGCCACTGGGCGGCGGTGTCGATCCGGTCGTCCAGGTCGCTGGGGTCGAGATTCATGGGCGGGCCCTGAAGCCAGAGTTGCAGGCGCTGCACCCCTTCGAAAGCCTGGAAATAGAGGGTTTGTGACTGACTGGCCACCGAGGGGGCGATCAGCCAGATGAGGAAACCGAAACCGCCGAAGGACCCCAGGATGGCGATCATGGCGGCCAGACCTGCGGGGATGCCGTGTTTGCGGAGCCAAGCCACCGGCGGCCACAGCACAGTGCACACAATGATAGCCAGGACGATGGGCAGGCCCCCACGCCACACTTGGCTGAGGATATGCCAGATGACGAAAGCTGCGGCGATGATAATCAGCAGGCGTAGACACCATGAGGCAAGGTGTTTAATCCCGTTGCCGATGATTTCGGCACGGTCGATGTGGGCGACGGGATCCTCCGGTTGTAATTGTTCAAAGAATTGCGCGGCATCTAACTGCTCGGGCATTTCCGGTATGGTTTCCGGGGTCGTCGACTGGTACTCACTCACATCACTACATTGTGGCAAAAAATTCACCGAATGGGGTCAACCTCGGGTGTGTAACAAGTTTGCAGCCATACTGGTGGGGGCATTATTGCGTAATTTTAACCCCGACGAAAGGAGTAATTGGCCATTGGGTTGTTAACAGCAGTGACTAAGTGGGGCGCTATCAAATTCCGCTATATGGGATTGTGCTGGTTGGTGCGATGGTTTTTGGATTGGGGGTACCGGTTGGGGCTGCAAATATGGAGCATTTTGGTGATCCATTATTAATTACATTGATTTATGCCACATTTATTTCGGTGTCGCCTATTCATATCATCGCCGGGGTCCGCAATACCCGGTCGCTTGTCGACGCCCCCACGGTGCCCATTCCCATCGCATTGGCGTCGATCCTGGCGGTCATAACCGGGTGGCGAGGCCACCCGGGCGCCTGGTTGGGTTACGCGTTACACGTCGTCGCGGATTTCCTGGGCGGTGAGCACCTCATCCGTGGTGAGCGGATGTGTGCCAAAGTGGCCGGATTGTTCGTCGGGGTGGCGTTGTAAATGCACCAGCGTGGCTGCCAGCCCACCCCAAATGACGATCATGAACATCACCATCATGGTGATTGCGATGCTGGTCATGAGTGCAACTCCTCGTCTGTGTACTGTTCGATAGCGAAGCCGGCGATGCGGGGTCGTTCGTCATGCTTGTATTGCTGCGGGATCTTCGGCACCCGTTCCACCTCAGGGTCGACGCCGAAGTCCGAGCCGGGTGGGCCGTCAAGCGGCACGCCCTCGGGCCATTTCATTGTGGTGAGGATGGCCGCCACCACCAGGATAATGACGAGCACGCCCCAACCATAGATGCCCACCTGGGTGGTGGTGTAGCCACCATATGGCTCCTTGAGCAGGCCGAACAGTTCTTGGAACAGGGTGAAACCCAGCACCAAGGTGGTGATATTGACCACGCAAATCCGCCACATGGTGCCCACCCGGAAGGACGACACCATATTCAGGTGGGTGGAGAATTCGTCGATGCGGCGCAGCACCCAGTCCAGGATCACGATCAGGATGAGGGCAATGGACACAATGCCAATGTTGTTGGTGAACTTGTCCATGATGTCGAGGTTGACGATGCCACCGGTGTTGGCGAAGAGCGTCAGCGACAAGACCGCCATGATGACGCCCATGGTGATGGCAGTTTGCTTCCGCGGCAGATTCAGCTTGTCGCGCACGGCCGACACCACGACCTCGAACAAGGAGAACAACGAGGTGAAGCCAGCAATGGTGAGTGAGCCGAAGAACAACACGCCGAAAATGGCGCCGCCCGGCATTTCATTAATGATGGTGGGGAAGGCGATAAACGCCAGGCCGATGCCGCTGGAGGCTGCATCTTTCACGGTGGTGCCGCTTTGGGCCGCCATGAACCCCAATGCCGAGAACACGCCGATGCCTGCCAACACTTCGAATGAGGAGTTAGCGAACGCGGTCACCATGCCGGTGCCGGTCAGGTTGGTGCGTGGCTTGAGGTAGGAGGCGTAGGTCATCATGATGCCGAAACTCACCGACAGCGAGTAGAAAATCTGCCCGTAGGCGGCGACCCACACTGATGGGTTGGAAAGGGCTGACCAATTGGGCGTGAAGAATGCGTTCAAACCGTCGGCGGAGCCCTCCAGGAACAGGGCGCGAATCACCACAATGACGAAGAGCACGGTCAAGATGGGCATGAAGATTTTCGATGCCTTACCAATGCCGGAATCCACACCCATGGCAAGCACAATGATCGAGGCGATCCACACGACGGCAAGGGCGATAAAGATGGGCCACACGAATTCGGTGGACAGCACATGCGTGGCGTCCTGGTGGAGGAACTCTTCCTGGAAATACTGTTCTGGCTGGTCGCCCCAGGCCAGTGTGAGGGACTTGATGGTGTAGAGGGCTGCCCAGGCAATGATGACCGCGTAGTAAATGGTGATGAAGAAGCAGATACCCACCTGGATCCAGCCGGCAGGTTCCGACCATTTCTTAAACCGTCGAAAGACGAGCGGTGCGGACCCGCGGTACCGGTGCCCCAGTGCATAGTCGAGAAAGAGCAGGGGGATGCCGGCGGTGAGCAGGGCAATGAGATAAGGAATGAGGAATGCGCCACCGCCGTTTTCAAAAGCCACATAGGGGAAGCGCCAAATATTGCCTAACCCCACTGCGGAACCAATAGCGGCAAGCACAAACACCCAACGGGTCGAAAAAACCTCTCTCCGTTGGGTGGGAACAGCTTCTTGTGTCATGAGACACCCTTTCCAGTAATTTTGTGCCAGGACTCCCTTACGGGATATCGTGCTGATTCTAGTCACTCTGTCCCAAAAAATGGAAACCCTGTCCCACTTCATGAGAATAGCTTTGCCCCTAAATTACCCCCGTTAGTGAATTTGTGGTAATGGGCGGTTAGCTCCAAATGGGTGCATCGCTTGTCGACGGCTGCCGCCGTGGGTGGGCGCCAATAAGCATGATAAAATTTGTGCCCGTGAGCTTAACCCTAGGAATCGTCGGACTGCCCAACGTTGGCAAATCAACCCTTTTTAACGCCCTGACCCGTAGCGATGTTTTGGCCGCCAACTATCCCTTTGCCACCATCGACCCCAATATTGGGCTGGTCGAACTGCCCGACGCCCGCCTCACGCGGCTCGCCGAAATTTTCTCCTCCGAACGCATCCTGCCCGCCACCGTGTCCTTTGTCGACATTGCCGGCATCGTGAAGGGCGCCTCCCACGGCGAGGGCCGCGGTAACGCCTTCCTCGCCAACATTCGGGAAGCCGACGCCATCTGCCAGGTGGTTCGGGCCTTCGCCGACGAAAACGTCATCCACGTGGACGGCAAGGTCAACCCCACCAGCGACATTGATACCATCAATACCGAACTGATTCTCGCCGACCTGCAAACCATCGAAAAAGCCCTGCCGCGACTGGAGAAGGAAGCCCGGAAAAACAAAGAGCTTGCTGACACCGTGGCCGCAACCAAAACCGCACAAACCATCCTGGAGGACGGCCGCACCCTCTATAGCGCCGCCCGCTCCGGCGAAATCGACCTGGCGCTCGTCCGCGACCTGCACCTCATGACCGCCAAACCGTTCCTGTACGTGTTCAACTCCGACGAAGCAGTCCTGACCGACGGAGCCAAAAAGCAAGAGCTCCGCGACCTGGTGGCCCCCGCCGACTGCGTGTTCCTCGATGCCAAAACCGAGGCCGAACTGCTAGAGCTTGACGACGACGAAGCGCAGGAACTCCTCGAATCCATCGGCCAAACTGAACCAGGCCTCCACTCGCTCGCTAAGGCGGGCTTCCACACCCTGGGCCTGCAAACCTACCTCACCGCCGGTCCCAAAGAAGCTCGCGCCTGGACCATCCACCAGGGCGACACCGCACCCAAGGCCGCCGGCGTGATCCACACCGATTTTGAACGTGGCTTTATCAAGGCCGAAATCGTGTCCTTCGACGACCTCGACGCCGCCGGCTCCATGGCCGCCGCCCGCGCCGCCGGCAAAGTACGGCAGGAAGGCAAAGAATATGTGATGGTTGACGGGGACGTGGTGGAGTTCCGAACGGGGCTTACATCTGGAGGTAAGAAATAGACGGTGCTGTTCAAGGGACGACGAACTGGGCCTGTGTGTCGGCACGATCGTGAGCGTTGAGGTAGAGAGTGTGTCACCGACACCGAAGAGCTTCACCATCCGGCGAGAGGTAAATCACCAGCCCGTCGTCCTGGACGCCAGCGGCAGTATAACAAGCTTTGCCCCGTCGGATGTCATCGGGTCCGTTGAAGTGTTCGGGCAGCATGAGCTGGCCGAACTTGCAGGCGACTCCGCGAGCATCGCCCGACTGGTCCAGCGTTTCGCGGGATCCGATGGAGACGACCCAAATCTCGAAGAGCTGCGTGAGAAGCTCCGAGCCAATCGGGAAGACCTAAAACAGGTGGAGACGGACAAGGCGAAGCTGGAGGGGGAGCAGACGCAGGCTGACAGGCTCGAAGAACAACTCAACCGCTATCAAGAAACGGATGTGCCCGGGAAGCTTCAGGGTCATCAGCGACTTGCACTCGACGAAGCGGTGTTCAGGGAAGCCCTGACCCGCGTGAAGGCAGTCGAAACTGCACTGAAGCAGGATCAGAAGTCCAGTTGGTTGAACGATCTTGTAGCGCCTCTTGACAACATTGATGGAGCGCCACAGGCCTATCATCTGTCCCGTGCATCGGACGCGATGTCGACTTTGCACGTGACCTTGGCGAAGTTGAGGAAGGTTGCTTCCGCTGCAGTCGAGACCGCTCGAATCGCGATCACCGCTGCGCAGTCCGATTGGAGTGAGGCCACCTCGGCTGAAAAGGATGCGTACGCAGAAGTCCTTCGACAGCTCTCAGATGAGGGACTTAATCCTGGCCAGTACATCGCCAAGCGCGAGGAGTTGGCGGGCATCAAGGCGGCGAAGCCCCGGTTGGAGCAGAAGGAGAAGGAGATCAAGCGGCTCTTGGACAAGCGGACCGGACTCCTCAACAGGCTTCGTAACTGTGAGACAGCCGCCACTGAGGGCCTCCACGATGCCATTCAATCTGCCAACGAAGCGACGGGTGGGGTTGTGGTTGTGAAGCCGACGCCGACCAAAGACCGTAGCAACGTCGCTAACGTCATCAAGAGCCACGTCAGTGGGCAGCGGACGCAGATCATGGCAGCCGTCAACAGCCCCGATTTCACTCCAGTCGCACTAGCGGAGGCGATCCGAGGCGGCAGCGAAGCCCTTGAGAAGCTCGGAATCAAGGGCTCGCAGTTAACACATATGCTCGAGGCTGGTGACGAGTTGGTACGAGAGCTGGAAGAGCTCACTGTCGGATTGGGTGTTGAGGTTCTGCTCAAAATGGATGGGGTGCAGGGGCTTCGCGGCATGGATCAGCTATCCAAGGGGCAGCGCGCGACGGCACTATTACTCCTGCTGCTCGGCGCATCGGATGCGCCGCTCATCATCGACCACCCCGAGGACGACCTGGACAACAATTTCGTCTACCAGGGTGTTGTTCGACGGCTTCGAGAGCTTAAAGGGAAGCGACAGATTGTTGCGAGCACTCACAACGCCAACGTGCCAGTCTTGGGTGACGCTGAACTCATCGTGGTACTCGAGAGTGACGGAAGACATGGTCGCCCTGCGGAGGGTGGTATAGGCTCGTTGGATGAGCGCTCGGTTCGATCGCTTGCGGAGAACATCCTGGAAGGTGGGCCAGCCGCCTTCAATGCCCGTCAGCATCTCTATGGTTTCTGAACATCGATTGTTCCGCCGTAAATCGACGTCCTCGGGTTGCGCTTTAGTATGCGAGGCGAAATCGTCTCCGCTTTTCGGTCTGAAATCTCGTAGGGGCTGTCGCAGGAGCGTGAGAACGTTAAGCGGTTGGTTGCCATCCGGTTACATCGGGTTAGCTCTGTCGGGCGCCTAGCAGAGCTAGTTAGAATATCACCATGAACGGTAGCTTCAGTTTGGCGCGCGATGTTGTTGGTTATGAGGCTGGGCCTGAGCTAGTCGCAGGGATAGAAAACCTGCCGCTTGGCGAGGTTGATGCGCTCGCCGAAGCGATCCTGGCTCAGCCAAGGACCAACCAGCTAACTCCGCACCCAGTAAGTCAAGTGTGGCCCCTGATTTCTATGCGCGCCTCGCTGTTCTTTGACGCTCTCGGGGGATCGCCAGTTCTGGGCTACGGCGGCGCTGGCGTGAGGCTGTCGGCCGCGACCGATGTGCGTTTGCGAGGCAGCGGCGCATTCTCGGATGGGGTTGTCAGGGCATTGCTTTACTGCCATGGTCTGGCTATTGAGGATCCGCTGGCGCATGCGGCGGAGCTGCATCTCTCGGCGCCCACCGAGGTGCGCCACTTGTCTCGAGACGGGCTGGCCGCCGCGGTGCAGTCGCTATCGGAGATAGCGGAGTTGCTGGACTCAGGGATCGTCGAGACCTTCTATACCGCTGGCGACGAATTGCCCGCAGCCGGGAGGCTGAGCGCTGCAATGAGCGCGGCCCTGGCTGAGGAGGGAGTAGTTGAGGCCGAGTTATGGGAATCGTTCGAGAGCGAGTTCATTGCCGCTCTTTCGGCCCCACTTCAGCAGCTCTGGGCTCAAGTTCGTTCTGGCAACAGGACGCCAGATCTGAGTCTCGTTCGGGCGGCGGCAGCGCAGGATCAGGGTGCCATGATGGAGACGTTCGTGGACGTGGTTAGGACCCTTAATCCACGCTCCATCATTGAGAACGCTATAACCAGCACGGCCTGCACAATCTCGACAATCGAGATGCTGGGTGGGTCGACAGATGTCCTGTCCGCGTCGTCACTCATGGGCAAGCTCCTATTCCTCGGGGCGCCGGACCCCTCTGCTCAGCTTCGTGTGCAGGAACTTGCCCGCACAAATGTCCCGAACATCGGAGCCCTCTCGATCGGCGACTTAGTTGCGATCCGAACAGGTAGCGAGGTGCTGGCTAGGTGGCGCCAGGATCTTGCTTCAGCTCTCAGCTACGCGTCGGGTGCTCGCGAGCAGGGACACTCATCTGACACGGTTCGCGTCGGTGTCTCCGAGATCATGGCTGACGCTCGACAGGCGTTGCAAGCTGAAGCTGCCGGGACCAGGGTGTGGTCTGGAGCCAACAAGGTAAGTTTCGTTGCTGGGGCCCTTGGTGGTGCTGGAGGAGCCGCTGTCGGGGGCTCGGTCGGATCCGTCGTCCTCGGTGCTGTGACGGGCGGAGCTGCCGCTGCTCTTCAAGCGCTCGGCGCCAAGAAGAGGGTGCCAAGCTATCTGGATAGGCACTACGTCGCTTTCACAGATGCAAAGCATGTTGACTAGGGAAAGGCGATTTTGTCTCACCTCCGGGTAGTCGCCTGCTTCGGCATGGTCGATGGTCACGGTGATGTACTTGTCGCCGCGGCGGGTGTGCCGCCACACATGCCCTTCGACACCGATCACCTCGGTGGTGTCATAGGGTCGTAGCAACAGTGCTTGTCAGGGAGGGGGTTGTTGGTGCGGCGTATGTTGACGGTACAGGACCGGGCGGCTATCGCTAAGGGGCTGGTAGGAAGGTTGCTCGCTGCGGTGGACCGGGGGACCGGATTGTGTGGATCGGTCTCTGTGGTATCTCGAGAGGGATACGCCGTAACGGTGGGAAGTGTGGGTATCAGCCCGTGTGGCAGCTGATGTGAAATACGCCTGAAACGCCGGACCCTGACCGAAGGCCCGCAAGATCAATGTGCTGTATCGGGTCCTCAAGGCCCGGTTGCAGGTAGGTTTTGAAGCGTTCCAGGACCCCCGCCAAATCGTCGCGGGGACCCCAAGGCTGGGGGCCTGTGTGATGGCAGTCTTGAACCGTGCAAGGGCTCCCCGAGCGCTGAAGGGAGTAGTTGGTGTCCCACGAGGCCGTCTACACCAGGGTTCTATGCCCTCTTGACAAGGAGAACTGGCCCGTCACAGGAGTCATGCCTGCGCTCCAGACGCACCAGAGGTCGGCCGCGTCACCCAGTAGGGCAGCGCACCCACCCCGGTTCGTGGGGATGGTCAGCACTGGTTGACCATCCCCTGAGGATGTGGCTGAGCGTAGGGCACCTAGGGCACTGGCAGATGTGGCCTGGATCACTTCGGGACCCCATAGGCGCCTCAGCGGCAGCGACCTTGGTAGAGCGCACCACCCGGATCCGTGGATGATCCTGGCTCTACCTGTTGGGGAAGAAACATCTGAGGGTTTGTGTGATGTGTTGATCGATCACAACCGACACCATCCCAGATGTGATGCGGGGTTCCCTGTGGCCTGGGATCACGGTTGCGGAGATGCACCTGTCATGCCGCACTTACCCTGGCAACCGACCTGAAGACGTGTCTTCGTCTCGTCCTCGTTCTCCATGGGAACGGGGAACCAACGAGAACACCAACGGACTGAATCTGTGAGTACCTACCCAAAGGCACCCAGATCACCACACACCAGCCCTACCACAGGCGCCATCGCCGAAGAACTTGGGCGGACGCCCCAGAGCAGCCCTGGGGTGGCTCACCCCACGCGAAGCATACGAACGCCTACTCGTTGCTTCCACCACTTGACACCAAGCTCGACCCCGTTGCTGTGTCGTGAAGGCCAGGTCGCGCCAGCGCTCAACGCCATTGACGAGACCTAGGCGAGCATGTAGACAGAGTCATCTACCTTGGAGTACACCCAAGGTCTGGGCGACACGACGACGATCCGGGTGAGCCGTGAGACGTAAGCAAAGGTGACGTGCCTTGCTACCCAACACCACGAGATGGCCGACGAGACGGTTGCTCGGGCGCTTGGTGTTCTCCGTCAGGGCGCGATCGGTCGGGATCATGCGATCCCGCTGACGGACGATGAGACGGCATGGCTCGGTGCTGACGCCAGGGGACGTTGTCCGGCTCTACTTGGGGATGCCTGCAGGCAGTAAGGTTGGGCTGCAACGGCCAGCGGCGGTGGTGACTGCCACCACGTGCTTCAAGGCGACCTGAACGTTGTCCAGGTCGTGCCGTTGACGCGAGCGGTCCACGACAGGTTCCAGTGGCCCACGGGGCAGCTCTTAGCATCAGCGATCTTCCAGTGGATCGAAGGCTGTACAACCCCCGTCGCCATTCCGGCACCGGAATGCTCTCACCCCACAAATTCGAAACCCTTCACACCGCCACTCAAAGTGGTTCTTCCCGAACGGGGGTGTGGGTAGGTGGTCCGGTGTGGTGGCTGGTTGAGGGGGTCGGGGCCTCCTGAGGATGGAAGCTGTTACACCAACCTGTCTGGAAGGCCTTGATGTATTCAACGCTATCTTCAGGGCGGCTGATCTGATCATGTTCTGCTGGCTTGACGGCCTCGGGTTGGAGGTGGTGTCCGGTCAACACGTGAGTTCAGGCCGGGTGGTGTTTGAATCGCCCCGGGGCTGGTGGGGGCTCTCAATTCTGGGAAGGATGAATGGGAGTCATGGTGGCACTGAGGAAGTACGGCGTGGAGTTCTAGCAGCGGGTGATGCGGATGGTGATGGATGCCTGGAAGGACCCTGAGGAGTTTGCGTGAGGTGCCATCAAGCGGGTTGCCGACCGGTTCGGGGTTCGTCCCGAAGTGCTGCGGGACTGGGTCCGCTAGGCCGAGATCGACGGCGGCGTTCGGCCGGGCACCACAACCGACGACACGCAGCGGTTGGTTGAGCTTGAGCGTGAGGTCCGCGAGTTGCGTCGGGTCAACGAGATCCTGAAGACCTCCGCGGCCGCGGAGTTCGACTGCAAGATCAGGTAGAGGTGCCCACCGCGGTGCTGGTTGACTACATCGACCAGCACCGTGAACGGTTCGGGGTCGAGCCGATCTGCACCCTCCTGAGGGAGGCCGGCATGTAGATCGTCCCGAGCACCTACTACGCCGCCAAGAAGCGTCCGCTCTCGGCACGCGCGGTGCCTGATGCCAAGCTGGTCGTCGAGACATCACAACTGCGCACCAGGCCAACCTTAGTGTCTACGGTGCCCGCAAGATCCACGCTGAGCTCAACCGTGAGAGCGTCACGGTTGCCCGGTGCACCATCGAGCCGCTGATGCGAGCCGAGGGCCTGCGTGGGATCCCGCGGGAGAAGCCCCGCAAAACCACCCTCGGTGAGGGCGCTGAGACCGAGCGGCCCGAGGGCAAGTCCAAACGCGACATCATCCGATGCCTGAAACGCTACGTGATCCAAGAGGTCTACCACCTGGTCAAGACAGACCCCCACACCGGCGAGATCCGCAGTTGACAACTATAGGAGCATCAACGCCATGGCTGAGACACACAACTCGCTGTTCAAGACCGAGTGCATCCGCAACCCTGTCACGCGACCCAAGGGCAACTGGAAGCCCACCATCGACATCAAGATTGCCGCCACCGAATACATCAACTGATTCAACCACCAACGGCTTCACAGCCAGACCGGACCCGTCCCACCACCCGACTTCAAGGCCGACCACTCGACATCCCAGCCCACGCAACACTACCATCAGAATCCGGCCCTCACCCAGATCGGATCCAACCAACCGAACCCCCACAAAACCCGGGGCGATTCACTTCGGCATGATTCAACCAACACCAACTGTCCACAAAACCGGGGTAAGTCCCCAACACATGGAACGTGGGTGGAGTGGAGTTCAAGTTCAACGTGTAGGAGCGGGCTTACCGCTAGTTTCGGATAGCCTCAGTTTTGCAGCCCTTCTGGTAGCCTCGGGTATGCTGCGGTCATCGTAGCGACTAAGCCGTAAGGAGAGGGATCGAAATGCCAGGATGGTTGCGGGCGGTGGTCATCACCATGATGCTATGGTGGGGCTTCTTCGGGAGCATCAGCTTGTCCTGGGCGTTGGGCTCCCCATGGTTGGTCGACACGGTCCTTCAAGGAGATGGGCTGCGGCTGGCCCAGGAACGACCCACCTGGTTCGTTGTTGTTGTATTCATCTCTGGGCTGGTGAAGCTGGGTTTTGTTGTCTTCGGGGGTGTCCTCCTATACCCGGACACTATTAGGATGCCCCGCTGGCTGCGACTGGCCTTCGGCTGGGTCTCGGGGGTCCTGCTCATGGCCTATGGGCTAGTCGGTTCCGCGCCGGGAATCGTAAAGCTCCTGGCGGGAGAATCGCTCTCACGTTACGGCTGGTGGCGGTTATGCCTGTGGATGCCGCATTTCTGGGTAGGTGGCATCCTGGTGTTAGCCGCGACAATTGCCTACCAGCGCTGGAGTAAAGCTAACCTTGTTACGGCATGATCTGCTGGAGGCACGTCTGGTTTTGGAGAGCCAGGTAGGCTTAAACTGCTTTCTGAATACAGGGGGAGCGAGTTTATATTTGGAGAAATAGTGACGAATAATTCACCCGATACTTTGTTTGAAATTGCGGATGTTACTGCTCGCTTGGTGACTAATCGTGCAGACATGCCTGAGTTCATTCCAGTAGGAATAGGCGAATACCATAAGCAGATTATAGCCCCAGAAGGAATCATCTATCAGGGAGATTCTCTCGCATGGTTGAAGTCTCTGGATGATGGTTCTGTTGACCTCATATTTGCCGATCCACCCTACAACATTAAAAAGGCCGACTGGGATAATTTTGAATCCCAGGAAGCGTACATTACATGGAGTATGGAATGGATTGCGCAGGCTAGCCGGATACTATCTCCCAAGGGAAGCCTTTACGTGTGTGGTTTCTCCGAAATCTTGGCTGACCTGAAACACCCAGCCTCTCAGTATTTCGCAGCATCCCGATGGCTGATTTGGCACTATAAAAACAAGGCAAACCTGGGCAATGATTGGGGTCGCTCCCATGAATCTATCCTTCACTTGCGCAAGTCTAGGCGGCAGAAGCTCACTAATGTTGACTATGTGCGCATCCCATATAATGCGCATACGTTGAGATATCCCAACCATCCACAGGCCGAAACCTCCGCCTACGGGAACGGTAAGAAACGGGACCAGTGGGCACCGCATCCGATGGGGGCGAAACCAAAAGACGTCATTGAGGTTCCCACTACCTGCAATGGAATGAATGAGAAAACTCCACACCCAACCCAAAAACCCGAGGAACTGGTACGAAAATTTGTGTTTGCCAGCTCCCAAGCCGGTGACATGGTTCTCGACCCATTCTCTGGTTCGGGAACAACCGCGGTTGTTGCGGCACAGCTGGGTCGGCGATTCTTGGCATGTGAACTTGATCCTCGCTACAACGGTTGGGCTGCCGAACGGTTACGTATGATCCCACATAAAACCGAGAAAGAATGGTTCGAATACGATAAAGCCGCCGTCCAGCGCAGGGAGTCTATCCGGTGAGCATAATAAAGTTGAGGGATTGGGCTGCGGATAAAAGAAAGTTTGTGAAAGTAAGAGATTATCTTGACTTTGCGGAAGCTTTTGTGGAGTTTCGAGAAAAGGCGGGAAATATTCAAGCAGAACTGGTTGCCCGGAATACCCCGCAGTATAGGTTTTTCCAGTATAACTCTGAAGCTGATTACCTTATTTCCCGACCTATCAATACACAGTTATTCTATGAGGCTGACCAGTTCCTAACATCTCGTGAGTTATTCTTGGCGACACTTGATTGTATAGCTCATGATGGTTGCGAATTCACCCCCGCACATCGTGAAACACTCATTCGAATGATCTATACTGCGCAACAATCTATTGGTGCAGCATTAGATGCGCTAGGCAATGGAAACCGAGCAAAGAAGATTAATGGTGACCTTTTTGAAAGGTTTATACAACTAGCGGTTCGTGAGTGCGGCGTGGAGTGCCGCTCGGGAGTGCTACATATTCCGGTTAAAGATGATCAGGGGG
>CAJZGD010000012.1 GCA_915275065.1 uncultured Corynebacterium sp.
GGGCCGCCCGGGCGGTGGTGTGTGTTGATGACGAATGGGGGGAGAAAATGGCAAGTGTGTTCGGTTCGGGGGTGCGCACTTTGGCGACCCGCGGGCAGGCGGGGGATTATACGGTGTCGGCGGTGCAGATTAACGAGCGTGGTGGGCAGGAGTTTCGGCTTGCGGCGCCGTCGGGGTCGGTGGTGGCTGCGACCGTGCCGCTGCCGGGCAGGTTTAATGTGGCGAATGCGGCGTTGGCGTTGGCGTTGGCGGACACCGTGGGGGTGGACATGACCGCCTTGCTGCCGGGGTTGGCTGGTGTGGGGGTGCCGGGCCGGATGGAGGTGGTCGACTGCGGTCAGGATTTCTTGGCGGTGGTGGATTACGCCCACAAGCCGGCGGCCATTCAGGCGGTGCTGGCGACCGTGCGGGGCCAGGTCAAGGGCCGGATTGGCCTGGTGGTGGGGGCCGGCGGCGACCGGGATCATTCCAAGCGGCCGATCATGGGTGCCGAGGCCGCGGCGGGGGCGGACTATGTGGTGGTGACGGACGACAATCCCCGCAACGAGGACCCGGCGGCGATTCGCGCCCAGGTGTTGGCGGGCACTACATCTGGGTCCGCCGAGGTGGTGGAGATCGGCGATCGGCGTGCGGCAATCCGCCAGGTGGTGGCATGGGCCAAGCCGGGTGATGCGGTGATTATTGCCGGCAAGGGGCATGAGGTGGGGCAGCTTATCGACGGCGTAACGCACCACTTCGATGACCGGGAGGAATTACGTGCCGCACTGGAAGGAAGGGACCAATGATAACGCTGAGGTTGGATGAGATTGCCGCCATCGTGGGCGGTCGGCTTGCCGACGCCACGGGCGCGGAGGTGATCACCGGAAACGTGGAGTTTGATTCCCGGAAGGTCGCGTCCGGGGATTTGTTTGTCGCCCTGTCCGGGGTGAAGGTCGATGGCCATGACTACGCGGCCACCGCCATGGATCAGGGGGCGGCCGGCGTGCTGGCCGCCCGCCCGGTGGGGGTGCCGGCCGTGATTGTGCCGCCCGCAACCGAGGTGGATCAGCATTCCTATGCTACCGAGCATGATACCGACGGCTCGGTTGCCGCCGTGTTGGAGGGCATGGCGAAGCTGGCACGGTATGTCGTCGATAAGCTCAGTGCGCAGGGGCTGACCGTCATTGGGATCACCGGTTCTGCCGGGAAAACCTCCACCAAGGACATTGCGCACACCATATTGGAGCTTGCCGGCGACACCGTGGCGCCGCCCGGGTCGTTCAATAACGAGATTGGGCACCCGTATACCGCGTTGCGCTGCACCGAAGCCACCAAGTATTTGGTGTCGGAAATGTCCGCCCGCAGCATCGGCAATATTGCGCACCTGGCGGCCATCGCCCCACCGCACATCGGTGTGGTCCTTAATGTGGGGACCGCACACATGGGCGAATTCGGTTCTAGGGATAACATTGCCCAGGCCAAGGGGGAACTTGTTGAGGCCTTGCCGGCCGACGGCATTGCCGTGCTCAACGCCGACGATGACTATGTTGCTGCCATGGCGGACCGCACGTCGGCCACTGTGTGGGGTTTCAGCACGCTTCACAAGCCGGTTCGGGTCGCCGCGACCGATATTCGGCTGGATAACCTTTCGCGGCCCACCTTCACCCTCATCGGCACCGACAGTCAAAAAGTCACCCACACCGCCCAGGTCACCTTGCAAATCTTCGGCGAACACCAGGTGGCCAACGCCCTTGCGGCTGCGACGGCGGCCCTGGCGGCGGGGGTAGACTTCGCCACTGTCACCCAGGGGCTGCGCGCCCACACCGTCCGGTCCGCGCACCGCATGGATGTGCACCACGCCGGCAATGACGTGATCGTCATCGACGATGCCTACAACGCCAACCCCGAATCCATGCGGGCCGGTTTGCGGGCATTAGCGCTGGCAGCGGCGAAAAACGGCCCCGATGCCCGGGCGATTGCGGTCCTAGGACCCATGGCGGAACTGGGGCAGGACGCCACCGCGGAACACGCCGAGCTCATGCACACGGTTGTGGAGCAGGGGATCGACTTGGTGGTGGTGGTTGGCACTGACGAGAACGCTCGTGCCATGATGAATGCCGCATCGACCATGGGATTGCCCGCAATCCCTGCCGTCGACACCACCCAGGCGGCAACGGAAGTGCTCAAGGTATTAGGTCGTGGGGATGTGATTCTCGTGAAAGCATCCAACGCATACCGACTGTGGCAGGTTGCCGAGGCAGTGGTGGCACAGAATGGAAAGCAGGAGAACTAAACAATGACCCAGATGATAATAGCCGGGGCCATTGGGTTACTAGTGTCTATCTTCATTACTCCGTGGCTGATTAGGAAATTCAGCGCGGTTGGGATAGGCCAGGAAATCCGAGAAGAAGGCCCCAAGTCGCACCTTCGGAAACGCGGAACCCCCACCATGGGCGGTATCGCCATACTCATCGGCATTACCGTCGCCTATGTGACGGTAGACGTGTATGGGGAAATCGCCAACGTGGGCGGGTTTACCGTGTCTGGGCTGTTGGTGCTGGGGCTCACCCTCTCATTGGGCGGCCTCGGCTTTGCCGACGACTACATCAAACTGGTCAAACACCGGAATCTGGGTTTGAATAAAAAAGCCAAACTCATCGGCCAACTCGTCATCGCACTGGTGTTCGGGTTTATGATTCGGTTGTTTCCCAACGAAGTGGGGCTCACCCCCGGGTCCACCCACCTGAGCTTCCTGCGGGATTTAGACACCGTGGATCTGGCATTCGGCGGCGGAATCTTCGGCGTGGCGTTCTTTTTAATCTTCATGTACGTCCTCATTTCCGCATGGAGTAACGCGGTCAACTTGACCGACGGCCTCGATGGGCTCGCCTCCGGGGCCACCGCCTTCGTCATGGGCGCCTATGCGGCACTGACGTTTTGGCAGTTCCGTAACTCCTGTGCCGGCACCCCCCAGCCAGGGTGCTACAACGTTCGGGACCCCCTGGACCTGGCCGTATTATCCGCCGCCGGCCTGGGCGCCTGCATTGGCTTCCTATGGTGGAATGCGGCACCGGCAAAAATCTTCATGGGCGACACCGGCTCCCTGGCCCTCGGCGGCCTGGTGGCCGGCCTGTCCGTGGCATCCCGCACCGAACTGCTCATGGTGATCGTGGGCGCCCTCTTCGTGGTCGAAGCCCTCTCCGTCGTGATCCAGGTGATCGGCTTCCGCACCCGAGGAATCCGAATCTTCCGCATGGCCCCATTCCACCACCACTTCGAAAACGGTGGCTGGGCGGAAACCACGGTGGTGGTGCGGTTCTGGCTGATCGCAGCCATGGCCTCCCTGGCGGGGGCCGCCATGTTCTACGGTGAATGGCTGAACCTGGGAGGCATCAAACCATGACATCCACCCCGAACGAAACCCCCGCCCTCCCCGAAATCCTCTCCGGCACCGTCCTCGTGACCGGGGCTGGTATTTCCGGGGTGGGCATAGCCCGCCTCCTGGCCGACCTCAATGTGGATGTGCGCATCGCCGACGCCAACGAAACCGCCCGCGACCGGGCCATGGAGGTCGCCGACGTGGCCGGCATCCACCCCGACCAGGCCCTGGCGGAACTCTCCCGATTCAGCTGCGTGGTCACCTCACCCGGGTGGCGACCCGACACGCCCCTACTGCAGGCTGCCCAGGCGGCCGGCCTGGAGGTGCTCGGCGACGTGGAACTCTGCTACCGGCTGGATCGGGCATCGGTGTTCGGGCCGCCCCGCACCTGGATGGTTGTTACCGGCACCAATGGGAAAACCACCACCACCTCCATGCTGGCCAGCATCATGCAGCACGCCGGCTACCAGGCGGAGGCGGTCGGCAATATCGGGGTGAGCGTGGCCGAGGCCGTCTCCGCCCCCCAACGCATCGACGTGCTGGTGGCGGAGCTCTCCAGCTTCCAACTGCACTGGTCCAACCAATTGGTGCCCGACGTGGGCGTGCTCCTCAACCTGGCGGAAGACCACATCGACTGGCACGGGTCCATGGCGGCATACGCGGCGGCGAAAGCAAAAGTGTTAGCCGCACCGCTAGCCATCGCCGGGCTTGACGACGCCCTGGTGCAGCAATACGTCACCACCCCGGTCATGGGCTTTACCTTGCAGTCCCCACAAGCGGGACAAGTTGGGGTAGTAGACGGCACGATCGTGGACAATCTTCACGGCACCCCCCGAAGCATTGTGCCCGTGGCCGGGTTGGAACCACCCGGCCCGGCCGGCATCTACGACGCCCTGGCCGCCACCGCCGCCGCGGTGGCCCTGGTGCCGGACCTGCAACCATCAGTCATCGCCCAGGCGTTGCAATCCTTTAAAGTGGCCGGCCACCGGGGGCAACAGGTGGCCGAAGCCCGGGGCATTATCGCCATCGACAACTCCAAAGCCACCAACCCGCACGCGGCCGATTCCGCCCTGGCCGGGCACAACAGCGTGATCTGGGTGGCCGGCGGCCAACTCAAAGGCGCCGAGGTGGACGACCTGGTTGCCCGCCATGCGCACCGGCTGAAGGCGGTTGCACTCATGGGAGTGGACCGAAATATCATTCGGGAAAGCGTCGAAAAGCATGCGCCGGGGGTACCCGTCTTCGTCACCGACGACACCGGCCCACAATCGGCCATGGACGCGGTATGCGCATGGGCCGTCGCTCAAGCCAACAGCGGGGACGCCATTGTGCTCGCCCCCGCAGCAGCATCGCTCGACATGTACACCGGCATGGGGCAGCGGGGTGTGCTCTTTGCGGAATCGGTTTCTGCCCATTTAGGTGGTGTCGCACCAAAATAATCGCGGTTTTCTGTCTACTGTGGAACTGATTAAACCTTAACTTTATGGTGAAGGATGCGCGACGAGTGCCGCACATCCTTCACACCATAACCACCAGTAACAGTAGAACGGACGTGACCCAGCATGACCGCGGCAAATGCAACACCGGAATCCCACACGGTAGCTTCCCAGTCAGTATGGGAAAACCTCAAACAACGACGACAGGACACCTTCCGCAGGCCCTACTTCGACTACCTCAACGTCATGCTGGTCGTCGCACTCCTCGCCACCATCGGTATTGTCATGGTCACCTCCGCATCCATGACCACCTCCGTCGTCGACAACAACGGCAAAGCCTGGCATGTTGCCGGCAACCAATTACTCTACGTCCTCGGCGGCATCACCGTCATGTGGCTCGCCATGCGGCTGCCCATCAATACCCTACGACGCCTCTCCAGCATCCTTCTTTGGGGTACCATCCTCCTGCTTATCCTCGTCCTCATTCCCGGCATCGGTACCGGACTCGCCGAAAAAGGCTCCCAATCCTGGATCTCCCTTGGCTCCTTCCGGCTCCAACCCTCCGAAATCGCTCGCGTTGCCATCGCCCTTTGGGGTGCCAATACCCTCGCCGGCCACAAACCCCGCTTCAACAGCATCAACGCCCCCTTCGTGAAATTCCTCGCTGTCGCCGGCACCATGTTCACCCTCATCCTCGCCGAACGCGACCTCGGCATGGCCATGACCTTCCTCCTCGTTGTCGTCGCCCTCCTCTTCTTCGCCGGCATTAACATGCGCTACATAGCCGGCCTCGGCGTGTTTGTTGCCGCCGGATTCACCATCGTCTTCCTCGCCGGCGGCCTCCGCGGTAAACGATTCGACACCTTCATCAGCGCCTTCTTCGGCAACTTCGCCGACACTAAATCCTCCGCCTTCCAGTCCTACCAGGGCTTCCTCTCCCTCGCCGACGGATCCCTCACCGGGGTAGGACTCGGCCAATCCCGCGCCAAATGGTTCTACCTCCCCGAAGCCAAAAACGACTTCATCTTCGCCATCATCGGCGAAGAAATGGGACTCATGGGCGGCACCCTCGTCATCTGCCTCTTCAGCTGGCTCGCCTACATCGGATTCCGCATCGCCGCCCGCTCCGCCCACCAATTCCTTGCCCTCACCGCCGCCACCCTCACTGCCGGTGTCGTCGCCCAAGCCTTCATCAACATGGGCTACGTCGTCGGCCTCCTCCCAGTCACCGGCATCAACCTCCCCATGATCTCCGCCGGCGGCACCAGCGCCGTCATCACCCTCGGCGCCATGGGCATACTCGCCAACTGCGCCCGCCACGAACCCGACACCATAGCCGCCATGGCCAACTTCGGAAAACCCGCCTTCGACCGGGTACTCTTCCTCCCCGAACCCACCCTCGACGGGCTCGAACGATACCCGGCCGGCCGGCATCCCGGCGGTCGCCGCACCCCACAAACCGGCCCCGACACCCGCACCACCCGCGACAACCCCAACCCCACGGTGCAGCACCCCAGTGGCCCCAAAACGGGGGAGAACCGTGGCTATGGTGCCGCCGGGGGTACCGCACGGAGCCGTGCCGCATCCGCCCCCACCCCCAAAAAAACCGGCTTCTTCCCCGGTCGCAGCCGAACTTCCCAACCCGTTCGCCGGCCGCTCCCAGCCCGCACCACCGGCCGGGACACTATTCGGGACCCCAACCCCACCAACCGTGAGGTCAGCCGCGAAGTCACCCGTACGACCGGCCGCCGCACCAACCCAACAACAAGTCTCGGACCAGCCCGAACCCGCACATCCTACGAACGCCACGACCCCCGCTCCAGCAGCTACCGCACCACCGGCCGTCGCTAAGCCACCACACCAACTAACCACCGCCGCCTCACCCCTCATCCTCCCCCGTCGCCAACCCACAAAAACCTAATACCCAGTCCACGACATGGTACTTTTGTCACTGAATCTCACAGCAAGAAAACCTAAAAAAGAATTAATCCACGCAGCAACACCAGATCAATATCAAATTAGTACGATTGAAGTACCGTTTAAGGGAATCTAGGGAAAGAAATGACAGAATTACACGACAGCGATAATCCCAACACACACCAATCCAGCCACAAGGCCCTCAATGTCGTCGTAGCCGGCGGTGGCACGGCCGGTCACGTGGAACCCGCACTAGCTGTAGCAACTGTCCTCAAGGAACGCGGCGCCAACGTTATCGCCATCGGCACCAACCGGGGCCTAGAAACCCGACTCGTGCCCGCCCGCGGCTTCGACCTGAAACTCATCGAACCCGTTCCCATCCCCCGTAAACCCAGCATCGAACTCTTAGAAGTTCCCTTCAAACTCGTAAAATCAATCGCCCAAACCCGAAAAATTCTCAAAAAACACAAGGCAGACGTTCTCATCGGCTTTGGCGGCTACGTCACCGCCCCCGGCTACATTGCCGCCAAACTCGCCGGCATCCCCTTCATTGTCCACGAAGCTAACGCCCGTGCCGGGCTGGCCAATAAGCTAGGCGTGAAACTGGGAGGCCTGGGGCTGAACGCGGTTCCCGGTTCGGGCATGGGTGGCCAGGTTGTGGGCATTCCGGTGCGGGCGGAAATGAGCACGCGGGCCAGGGCAGCTGAAACCCGGGCCGCCGGCCTGGAAACCTGGGGGCTGAGCCCCGATCGGCGCACGGTGTTTATCACCGGTGGGTCGCAGGGGGCGGCGTCACTGAATTCGGCGGTGAAAAACGCCCTGGACGAGTTGTGCGACGCCGGTTACCAGGTGCTGCACGCCTATGGTGCCAAGAACGCCCCGCCCGCCCCGAGGGAACATTACGTGAGCGTCCCCTACATTGAGGACATGGCCATGGCCTACTCGGTGGCGGACGTGATCGTGTGCCGGTCCGGAGCCATGACCGTCGCCGAGGTGACCGCCGCCGGGGTGCCCGCCGTCTATGTGCCGCTGCCGCACGGCAATGGTGAGCAGGGGCTGAACGCCCAGGAGGTGGTGCGCAATGGTGCGGCCCAACTCATCCAGGATTCGGACATTGAGGCGCGGTTCAGCCACATCGTGACCAGCCTGTTGGCGGACCCGGACACCCTGGCAACGATGCGGGCGGCGGCTCTGAAGTCGAATGTGGCAACCGCCGCCGAGGTTATCGCGGACATTGCCGAGAAAACGGCCCGGCGCGACTAAGCTTTACGACGACCTATAGTGCGGATCTTGTGCTGGACCGGCAGGGGATTTGGTGGGAGATCCCAGGGAGCCCTTGTGGGTCGTCATCAACCCCGCCCATAGGGGATCCGAAAATTTATTCGAAAGGTAAAGTGTGAGCCATGTCTGATATTGATTTGTCCCGAGTCCACCTCATTGGCATTGGTGGGGCCGGCATGTCCGGTGTGGCCCGTATCCTCCTCTCCCGCGGAAAGGTGGTGTCCGGCTCCGACGTGAAAGAATCCCGCCCCGTACTGGCCCTGCAGTCCATGGGGGCGCATGTGGCGGTGGGGCATAAGGCCGACAACCTGACCCTGAGTGGGCAATTGCCGACGGTGGTGGTTACCTCGTTTGCAGCGATCCCGCAGGACAATCCCGAGTTGGTGGCGGCCCGGGAGCATAACATTCCGGTGATTCGCCGCTCCGACCTGCTGGGGGAGCTCATGACGGGCTTCACCCAGGTACTTATTGCCGGCACGCACGGGAAGACCTCCACCACGTCCATGGCGGTGGTGGCCATGCAGGCGGCCGGCATGGATCCCAGCTTTGCCATTGGCGGGCAATTAAACAAGGCCGGCACGAACGCGCACCAGGGGAGCGGCCACTGCTTCGTCGCCGAGGCCGACGAGTCGGATGCCTCCCTGCTGCGGTACCGTCCGGACATTGCGGTGGTGACCAACATTGAGCCGGACCACCTGGATTTCTTTCACACCCCGGAGGCGTATTTCCAGGTTTTCGACGATTTCGCCGCCCGGTTGACCGATACCGGCGTGTTGGTGGTTTGTCTCGATGACGAGCATGCCGCGGCGTTGGGGGAGCGGCAGAAGACGAAGGTGACCGTGCGCGGCTATGGCAGCGCGGCCGCTGCCGAGCGCCACCCGGATATCGCCTACACGGTGGTGGAATCCGTGGCGGTGGCGGACCAAATTTCGCACGCCCACATGCGGGTGGGGGAGCAAGAGGTCGAGGTGGCCATGCAGATTCCGGGCACGCACATGGTGCTGAATGCGGCGGCCGCGCTCACCGCCGGGGTGTTGGCCGGCGGGGATGTGGCCGCCCTGGCCAAGGGGATTTCCGAGTTTTCTGGGGTGCGCCGCCGGTTCGAATTCCACGGTGTTGTTGCAGGTGGCGATCACCAAGGCGTGGAGGTGTACGACGATTACGCCCACCACCCGACCGAGGTGCGGGCGGTGCTGACCGCGGCCCGGGAGAAGCTGGCGGCCCGGGGGGCGGGGAAGGTGATTGTGGTGTTCCAGCCGCACATGTATTCCCGCACGCAGGAATTCGCGGCCGAGTTTGCCGAGGCATTGTCGCTGGCGGATGCCGCGGTGGTGTTGGATATTTATGGCGCCCGGGAGCAGCCGCGCGATGGTGTTACCTCACAGTTGATCATTGACCGCATGACCAATAAGGTGGTGCATCAATCGAATTTCTCGTTGGTGCCGCAAACGGTGGCTGAGCTGGCCCACCCCGGTGACATGGTGATTACGATGGGGGCGGGGGATGTGACGGTGCTTGCCGACGAGATTTTGTTCCAGCTCCGTACGGATGACTAAATGAAAAAACTCTTGATTGCAATAGCACTAGTGGTGGTGACCGGGATTGTTGCCGCCTGCCTGTGGTTTTTCCCGGTCTTCAAGGTCGGTAATGTGGTGATAAGCCAGCGGGACCAGACCTCGGAGGCGGATATTGCCGCCATTACCGATGGGCTCCAGGGGCAGAACATTCTCCGGGTTGACACCACTGCTGTTGCATCGGCGCTTTCGGCCCTGCCGTGGGTGACGGAGGCTCGGGTGGCGAAGAAATTCCCCGACACCATTGATGTGTCCCTGGTGGAGCACCGGGCGGTATTGGTGGCCGAGCGTGAAGATGGTGATCATCTCATCGACGCCAACGGTAAGGTGTTCGTGGTTGCCCACAGGTTGGATTACACGGTGCCGATCACCAATACCAAGGGGGATAATCAGGAGACCTTTCAGGCGGCTGCGAGCATTATTGCGTCGATAGCTGAGTCGGAGCGCGGAAAGATCACCGAGATTAAGGCCGTCACACCATATTCTTTTGACATTATTGCTGGTGATAAGACGATTGTGTGGGGTGCGGCAGAGAATAACGGGGAGAAGGCGCGGGCGTTTTCGGTGGCGTTGCAGCGGTCGGAGTCGACGATTGATATCACGGCTGCGCCTACGATTTCGGTGCAGGAGTAAAAATTTTTGAAAAATTTTTTATCACAATCACCGAATCGGAAGGGTAAAAATACGCATACCCAAGTGATAGTTTTTCTTGGGGTATGTGTGTGAAAAATCCGTGAATACCCATGTGGATTATCAGGGTTATCCAGTGATTTTTCTATGATTTTCCGCCATCATATTGTTACTTACTTGCTTCTTCTATAGGCGGAGTTGAGGGATAAATTACCGGTAAAACCGCATGTCAAAAGTCTAACCCTCTAGTTGAAGGTGGAGACACGCCGCCGCAAATGTCCATGATTATTGATCCAACTTCAGTCAATATGTAGTAGCAGAAACCGCACAGGTTGGCGGGTAGTGGTGGCCGTAAATTTTTACCCATCACGACGTGGTAAAAGTGTCGGTCAATTCCCCTAACGGAAATCTAGACGGAAAGATGAGTCGTATTTATGAACGCCCAGGATAACTTCCTCGCCGTACTTAAAGTTGTCGGTGTTGGCGGTGGTGGCGTCAACGCGGTGAACCGCATGATTGAAGAGGGCTTGAAAGGCGTCGAGTTCATTGCCGTGAACACCGATTCGCAAGCCCTCATGTTCTCCGACGCTGACGTCAAACTCGATATTGGTCGGGAGGCCACTCGTGGTCTCGGCGCCGGTGCCAACCCCGAGGTGGGTCGGCAATCTGCGGAAGACCACAAAAGCGAAATCGAAGAAACCCTCAAGGGTGCCGACATGGTGTTCGTCACCGCTGGTGAGGGCGGTGGTACCGGTACCGGTGCCGCCCCCGTGGTGGCTTCCATCGCCAAGAAGATGGGTGCGCTCACCGTGGGCGTCGTCACGCGGCCGTTTAATTTTGAAGGGAAGAAGCGCACCAGGCAGGCGCTGCAGGGCATCGAAGCCTTGCGGGAGGTGTGCGACACGCTCATCGTCATCCCCAATGATCGGCTGTTGCAGCTTGACTCGTCCAACCTCACTATGATGGAGGCTTTCCGGGCCGCTGACCAGGTGCTGCACAATGGTGTGCAGGGTATTACGGACCTGATTACTATACCGGGTCTCATCAACGTGGACTTCGCCGACGTGCGTTCCGTCATGGCGGACGCGGGTTCCGCGCTCATGGGCGTGGGCTCGGCCCGGGGCGACAACCGGGTGATGAATGCCGCCGAACAGGCCATCAATTCGCCGCTGTTGGAATCCACCATGGAAGGCGCCCAGGGTGTGCTGCTGTCCATTGCTGGCGGCTCGGATCTGGGCCTGCAAGAAGTCCATGAGGCCGCTACGATGGTGCAGGAGAAGGCAGATGCTGACGTTAACCTGATTTTCGGCACCATTTTTGACGATAATCTCGGCGATGAGGTGCGGGTGACCGTGATTGCCACCGGTTTCGAGGGCTTGAACGAAAACCCGAATACTACCATCAATCGTGAGTCGGCGGAGCCATCTGCTAAGGCCACAGTGACGTCCACTGCTGAACCTGTGACCCCCGCCCCGGCAACTACCGCAACCGCTACCCCAGCGCCGGAGCCTACCTCCCTGTTTGGGCAAAAGGACCGGAATGCGGAGTATTCGGTGCGCGAGCGCGAGGCTGCCGTGACTACCCGCAGCAACGATGAGGATTACGATTCTCGGCGCCGGCGCAGCAATGACTATCAGCCGAATTACCGTGATGATCGGAGCAGCAATAACGGGTTGTTTACCAACCGGGGTGCGCATCGGAAATCCGGGCAGCAGGAGAGTGGGATGGACGACATTGATGATCTCGATCTTCCCGATTTCTTGCGATAATTCTGAATGAAAGTAGCCCCATGACCATGTTGGTTCACACGCATTTCACTACCCGGCTCGGCGGTGTGTCGCAGCCACCATATGACAGTTTGAATCTGGGGGCGCATGTGGGTGATGACCCGGATGCGGTGCGGGAGAATCGGGCGCGGGTGGCTGCACAACTGAATCTGGATCCTGCACGGTTCATCTGGATGGACCAGGTGCATTCCGCTACCGTTCGGGTCGTGGATGCGGCAGATTTGGGGGCGCCGATTCCTGCCACCGATGCCGTGGTGACCACTGATCCGACTGTGGTGTTTACCGTCATGGTTGCCGATTGCGTTCCCGTCCTGCTTTACGACGCCGATGCGGGCGTCATTGCCGCCGCCCATGCAGGTCGAACAGGTGCTCGAAACGGGGTGGTGTCCAATACCGTGGCCACCATGGTGGAATTGGGGGCAAAACCGGACAATATAACGGCACATTTGGGGCCGGCCGCCAGTGGGCGACGTTATGAATTACCCCGGGAAATGGCGGAGGATGTTGAGGAACAATTACCGGGGTCGTTGACTCGAACCGATCACGGAACCTGGGGGAGTGATGTGCGGGCCGGGTTGGCCAGGCAACTCACCACACTTGGGGTGGGAAATATCATCATGGACCCACGATGCACCATTGAAGATTCGAATTTATTTTCGTATCGCCGTGACGGGAAAACCGGTCGGCAAGCCGGAATTATCTGGGGGGAATAGAAAATCTGCTAGCAAATTACAAAACTTTCGACATTCACCGCGTGTCATAACTCAATAATCACAATTTGGCCACTACGTTATAACTAATAGTCGGCTTTACACCAGCCACTATAAATTACAAAAATCACATCAGTCACAGCTAGACAGCATCGATCGGCGAAGGAGCCACCTTATGTCTATACTGACCAAAACCAAGAATTTTTTCGGCCTGGGCCCCTATGAACTAGATGGGGTGCGTGAAGACGCCTATTACAACGACGAGCCGCCGGCACCCCGCTATAACGGCAACCTTGCCTATGCCCCCGAGCCGGACTATGAATACCAGAGGGAATCGGTAGAACTTCCGTTCGAAACCTCTATTGTCTCGGTCGAAGTCTTCAGCTATAACGAGGCCGCAAAAATTGGTTCCGCATTCCGGGAAGGCGAGGCGGTCATCTTCGATCTTTCCGACATGCCTAACGATATAGCCAAGCGGGTTTTGGACTTCTCGGGCGGCCTCGCCTTTGCCCTGCATGGCAAGATCAAACGGCTGGTTGACGACCACCGGGTTTTCGGACTTATACCGGAGGATGCCACCGTCAACTTCGACGATCTTCGGCGAGCGGCAAAGATATACTAGCCCGTCCGAAAACCGAACACAGTATCGGATATCGGGCGGGTGTCGGAAATTCCCCACGGAGCCTTTTGTTCTTACGAAGCTCGGGAACCAAATATCAGGTTTATGAGTTAACGTAAATAGACAAAGGGCTTTTGTCATGATTACTTACGTTTACTACCCATGGAAAGGCGACCGCAGCACGTGGCTCTCGTGAAAACCATCCTGCTCTTGGCGATCAACCTGTTCATCCTGGCACTTATAGGACGCATTCTCATAGAGATGATTGTCTCGTTCTCTAGAAATTTTCGCGCCCCCAGCTGGTTTACCCGCTGCGCAGAGCTGCTTTTCGTCGTCACTGATCCGGCAGTAAAAGCACTACGACGAATCATTCCCCCGCTTCGGATGAATAATGTTTCCCTCGATTTATCGGTTTTAGTGCTCTATATCGGGTTGCAATTTTTATACGTCCTCGTTGCTAACTATCTTCCTGGCTGATGCGTGACCCCAATGCTGCCGGGTAGCAAAACTGACTACAGTCATAGGCTGCAAACCTGCTAAATACCGTCATGTGGGTGTGGTTTGCGACGCTGGCGTAGGGGTAGAAAACTACTTCATTATCATCATGAATGTGAGATTAATACAGAAATTAGCTGCAGTTTTGTTAAGATTTACCCCCTGATTACCCTAAAAAAATACCTAGGGTATATTCCGGGGGTAGCCTATTACCCACGGCTGGGGGCCTAAGAACCCTCAGATTTGCAGTAACTTCGTCACATTTGGTGAGAAATTGGAAAAAATTTCCCTAAGCCACGTTTGGCCCTAAAAACCCCGCTGACGGGTGTATTTTTTGATGCATAGCGCTAAAATAACGGGTACATAACGGTTAGATTTCATCTTTGTACTTAACATTTAGACTTGAATGTGCGTTATGGTTAACAGGAACGTTATAAAAGCTATATCAATGATGTGGACGATCATCGTTGGTATTTTATGAATCTCGAAGGGAATAGTTCCATGCCGCTGACTCCAGCCGATGTGCATAACGTCGCATTCAGCAAGCCGCCAATTGGCAAGCGCGGCTATAACGAGGACGAGGTTGATCAGTTCTTAGACTTGGTTGAAGATACTCTTGCCGAGATTCAAGAGGAGAACGACGATCTACGCCAACAAACAGACGAATTGAAGGCGGAACTGGAACAAGCCCGTGCCGGTGGAGGCGGCGGTGGAGCTGACGAAGCGGCCATCCGTGCCCGGGTGGAAGCCCAGCTCAAGCAGAAATTCAACTCCGAACTTGCGGCAGCCAAGGCAGAAGCTGAACGAGCCAAAGAAGAAGCACGCGCAGCAAAGGCCGAAGCCCAGGCCGCTAAGAAGGCTGCCGAAGGCGCCATGGTTCCCTCCGGGGAGAGTGCGCACCCAGAAACCCACATGCAGGCCGCAAAGGTGCTGGGGTTGGCGCAGGAAATGGCGGACCGCATGACCACCGAGGCGCAAGCCGAGTCGCGGTCTATGCTAGAAGATGCCCGCACCGCTGCCGAAAAGCAGATCTCCTCCGCTGAAGCGACTGCCCGCGCTACTCTTGACGACGCACGCATGCGCGCCGAGAAGCAAGTGAACGAAGCCACCGCCACCGCGGAACGCCTCGTCAATGAAGCACGTATCCAAGCTGAAAACACCATCTCCGAAGCGAATGCTCGTGCCGAAGCCCAGATCAAGGCGGCCGAAGACAAGGCCAATGGCCTCCAGGCCGATGCCGAACGTCGTCACACCGAAATCATGGCCACGGTCACGCAGCAAAAGAATGCCCTGGAAACCCGGATTGCCGAGCTGCGTACTTTCGAACGCGAATACCGCACCCGGTTGCGCACCACGCTGCAAACCCAATTGGAGGAGTTGGATGCTCGGGGTTCGGCCCAACCCGGCCCCCAAAACAACAACAAATAGCCCAGTGTTGCTGTGAACTGATAAGTTTAAGCCCTCAATGTAGACCACGCATTGAGGGCTTTTCCCTGAGGAGGTAATGAATGTTCATAGCGGTACTGGTATTGGGCGTTGCCAGCTTAGGATTTCTCATTGCTGCCATCGTTGGTAGCAGCCAAATCTGGCAGTGGCCAGCAATTGGCTGCGCGCTCATTGGCCTGGTGCTGCTCATCATTGACCACATTCGCTACCGTGGTGTTAGCCATGAGGGGGAGGATGAGCCGGAACCTCCCCACACGCCGAACCAGCACAGGTCCCATTCGCATCGTCGCCAAGACCCGAAATGAGCTGGCGCAGCGTGGGCCACAATTCGCCGCGCACCGCATCCGTGTGAAAATACCACCAAAAATAGCCTCCCACGAACCGCGGCCCCACCTGTGCCCGTAGCTCATCATCCATTCCATAATAGTATTGGGCTATTTGTTGTTTCTCCGCTAACCCCGGATCTTGAGGCCGACCATCGCTGCGGTTCTGTGCCCCAACCTCACCAATGCCCAGTCGCGCGTGGGGAAAGATCATCCCTAAGTCCGTGAGCGTGTGCGCTATATTAGCCGCGGTGGGGTGTTGCGGCGGATCACACGCCGTCTCATAAATAGACAAAAACACATAGTCCGGTTGCCTGGTGACGGTGCGGGCGAACCGCATCGTGTCCTCCCACGCATGTTCGTAGCAGTCCGGCGACGACCAATAGTTGAGGGTGAGCGCGGTCGGCCGACCCGCTTGGGCTACGATGTCGTGCGCCGCGGTAATCTTGGCGTTGATCTCCGCGGGGCCGGACCCCGCCCACTGCCCATTGGGCTCGTTGCCAATCTCCCACACATCCACCCATTCCCCCAGGTCACGCAGCGCCGCCCTGGTGCGGTCGGCCACCTGGGTGGCCGACAACTCCGTAAGCTGTTCGGAGTCCACCACTTGCACCATGACCTGCGCCCGGTCGTGAATTCGGGCCACCGCATCCCGGTACTCCTCGGGTTGCATCGCCGTGTCCATGACCACCCGCACCGTGAGCGGGGCGGGGCTTGCCGCCACGAGGCCCAGGCTTTGGTCCAGGTCATCCAAGGATTCGAAGGTGATGCCCCGCAGCGGGGTGGTGAGCTGCCGCGATGGTTGCGGCGCCGGCGGTGGCTCCGGGGTGGTGCACGATACGAGAAGTAAGGCGACCATGAGAAAAACGGCCAGGTGGCCGTGGGGAAAGCGTCGTAAAGCGCGCATGGTTTCATCATATGTGGTAGGCTATGCTGGTTTAAACGGCTATGATCCGGCAATCACCGGGGAGCCATCTGGAAGAACCGGCAGCGATTGCCTCAGTAGAACCAGACGGGTAAGACCGACATCTCCTTCAAACGAAGCGGGGCCCATGCGGCCCAACCAGGGTGGTACCGCGTGCAAGCGTCCCTGGATCCCCACTGACTCTTTGAAGGAGACCATACCGTGACCAAAGTCGGCAATGTATACCCTCGCGTGGACATGACCGGGGGCTCCCAGCGCTTTTCCGACATGGAACAACAGGTCCTGCGCTACTGGGACATTGACCAAACCTTCCAAGCCTCCTGCGACAACCGGGAAACCAGCCCCGAATATGTGTTCTATGATGGGCCGCCGTTTGCCAACGGGCTACCGCACTATGGGCACTTGCTGACCGGCTACGTGAAAGACATCATCCCCAGGTACAAAACCATGCGCGGCTACAAGGTGGCGCGCGTATTCGGCTGGGACTGCCATGGTCTGCCCGCCGAACTGGAGGCCGAAAAACAGCTGGGCATCAAAGACAAAGGCCAAATCGAGGCCATGGGCCTGGAAAAATTCAACGAGTACTGCGCCCAAAGCGTGCTGCAATACACAGAAGAATGGAAAGCCTACGTCACCCGGCAAGCCCGGTGGGTTGATTTCGATAACGGCTACAAAACCATGGACCTGAATTTCATGGAATCCGTCATGTGGGCGTTTCAAACCCTCTACGATAACGGCCTGATCTACCAGGGATTCCGGGTGCTGCCCTATTCCTGGGCCGAACACACACCCCTCTCCAACCAGGAAACCCGCCTGGACGACTCCTACAAAATGCGGCAAGACCCCGCGGTCACCGTCACCATGCCGCTGACCGGCACCCCAGACCATCCGCTCGGGGCCGCGCTCGCCGGCGTCAAC
The DNA here is from genome assembly GCA_915275065.1 of uncultured Corynebacterium sp. Taxonomy (GTDB): domain Bacteria; phylum Actinomycetota; class Actinomycetes; order Mycobacteriales; family Mycobacteriaceae; genus Corynebacterium. The sequence continues at coordinate 17,420 of CAJZGD010000012.1, forward strand.
GCCCTCATCTGGACGACCACGCCGTGGACCCTGCCCTCCAACCTGGCCATCGCCGTCAACCCGGATGTCACCTATGCCGTGGTGCGGGCCGCCGACGGGGAACGCTACCTGCTGGCCGACAATCTGGTTGCCGGATACGCCAAAGAATTCGGCGACTATGAAATCGAACACACATACGCCGGCCAGGAGCTGGCGGGGCTGGGATACCAACCCCCCTACGACTTCTTCCTGGGCGAGCCGAATGCGTTCCGCATCCTCGTCGCCGACTATGTGACCACCGAAGACGGCACCGGCGTGGTGCACCAAGCCCCCGCCTTCGGCGAAGACGACATGATCACCTGCCAGAAGGCCGGCATTGGCGTGGTCATTCCGGTGGACATGGATGGTAAATTCACCTCCCTCGTGCCCCCCTACGAGGGCATGCTGGTGTTCGACGCCAACAAAGACATCATCCGGGACCTCAAGGCGGCCGGCCGGATCCTCCGCCACCAAACTATTGAACACTCCTACCCGCACTCGTGGCGGTCCGGGCAGCCACTCATCTACATGGCGTTGCCTTCCTGGTTCGTGGCGGTCACCAAATTCCGGGACCGCATGGTCGAACTCAACCACGACCTGATCGAATGGATGCCCGAACACATTCGGGATGGCCAATTCGGTAAATGGCTCGAAGGCGCCCGCGACTGGAACATTTCCCGCAACCGCTACTGGGGCTCGCCCATCCCGGTGTGGGTGTCCGACTCCGAGGAATACCCGCGAGTCGACGTGTACGGCTCCCTGGACGAGCTCGAACGTGATTTCGGGGTGCGCCCCGCCTCCCTGCATCGGCCATACATCGACGAACTCACCCGGCCCAACCCCGACGATCCCACCGGGAAATCCACCATGCGGCGGGTGCCGGAAGTTCTCGACTGCTGGTTCGAATCCGGCTCCATGCCGTTCGCTCAAAAGCACTACCCGTTCGAAAACAAAGAATGGTTCGACGACCACTCCCCGGCGGATTTCATCGTGGAATACTCCGGCCAATCCCGCGGCTGGTTCTACACCCTGCACGTGCTCGCCACCGCCCTGTTCGACCGCCCGGCGTTCAAAAAGGTTGTGGCCCACGGCATCGTGCTTGGCGACGACGGGCTCAAAATGAGCAAGTCCAAGGGAAACTACCCCAACGTCAACGAGGTGTTTGACCGGGACGGATCCGACGCCATGCGCTGGTTCCTCATGTCCAGCCCCATCCTGCGCGGCGGCAACCTCATCGTCACCGAGCAGGGCATCCGGGAGGGCGTGCGGCAGGCCCTGCTGCCCATGTGGAACGCCTACAGCTTCCTCAAGCTGTACTCCGCCACCCCCGCCCGCATCGCCACCGACTCCACCGACATTCTCGACCGGTACATCCTGGCCAAACTGCACAACCTGGTGGCGGGCGTCACCGACGCCCTCG